>JAOZQV010000191.1 GCA_029932035.1 Deltaproteobacteria bacterium
CCGGCCATTGGCGGCAGGATGTCCCAATTGGATAAGACATTTCCCACCAATGATTGCTCCATGTGTATCCTCTCTCCCAAGTTCATTGAATGCGCCACAAATCCCAATATATCGATTATAACCGACGCGCAGATTGACGGCATTGAGGGCGAGGCCGGAAATTTTGAGGTAACTCTGCTTCAAAAGCCGAAAATTGTAGATCCGATAAAATGTACCGGATGCGGGACATGTGCCGAGTATTGCCCGATAAACGTCCTCGATCCCTATAATGAAAACCTGTCAACATTAAAGGCCATTCATCTCGCCTTCCCCCAGGCAGTGCCTGCGGTCTCCGCAATAGATCTCTCACAATGCCTTTATCTCCTGAGAACAGAGTGCCAGATCTGTGTTCCGGTATGCAGGAATAAGGCGATAGACTTTCATCACCACGAAGAGAGACTGAAAATAGAGGTCGGCAGCGTAATCCTCTCCCCTGGTTACGAGCCATTCGATCCCCAACTGCAGAGCCAATACGGTTATCCAAGACTGAGCAATGTGGTTACCAGCCTCGAACTGGAACGTCTGTTGAGCGCCTCGGGGCCCAATCGGGGGGTATTGCGCAGACCATCAGATGGGAAAACACCTGAGAAAATAGCCTGGATTCAATGCGTCGGATCACGAGATACGAATACAGGCAATACCTACTGTTCAGCGGTCTGCTGTATGTATGCCATGAAGCAGGTAATCCTGTCCAAGGAACATATCCCTGAGCTCAACGCCCTTATCCTGCATAATGATATCCGGGCCTATGGAAAGGGGTTCGAGCGATATTATGAAAGGGCGCAGAATACCCCGGGGGTACGGTTTATCTGGAGCAAGGCCTCGGTTTTAGGGGAGCAGCCCGAAACCGGAAACGTGGTGCTCAGGTATCGTGTCAATGGCACTGAAGTAAAGGATGAGGAATTCGATCTTGTCGTACTTTCCGTTGGTCTTTCCTCGCCTGACAGCAACAGAGAGTTGGCAGATAAACTCTCTGTCAGCACAAATCAGTACGGATTCTGTGAGAAAACCGGTTTTTCTCCTATTGAGACCTCCCGGTCTGGCATCTATGCCTGCGGCGCGTTTCGGGCCCCCATGGATATCCCGGATTCAGTCACCATGGCAAGCGGGGCTGCGTCACTCGCTTCACAGCTCCTCTCTGAAGAGAGAGGGTCCCTAATTTCTGAGAAGTCGTACCCTCCCGAGCGGGATGTCAGTGGAGAACCACCGAGAGTTGGTGTCTTTGTCTGTGACTGCGGTACCAATATCGTCAAGGTGGTGGATGTGCCGGGGGTTGTTGAATATGCGAAAACATTGCCCGGGGTCGTCCATGTTGAAGAGGACACCTTCAGCTGTTCCATTGATTCCATTTCCCACATGGTTGAAACTATCAAGGAAAAAGGGCTCAACAGGTTAGTGGTTGCCGCGTGCACGCCGAGGACCCATGAGCCGGTCTTCCAGGACGTGCTCAGACAGGCGGGTCTGAACCCGTATCTGTTTGAGATGACCAATATCAGGGAACACTGTTCCTGGGTCCATATGGGGGAGAAAAAGGGGGCAACCCGGAAGGCAGAGGATCTCGTGAGAATGGCTGTTTCCAAGGCAGGACTGTTGAAACCCTTGCCTCAGTTGTCTTATGCGGTCACCGGAGCGGCATTAGTAATCGGGGGTGGCATCTCCGGCATGGTGAGCGCCCTGGCCCTTGCCCACCAGGGGGTCAAGGTATATCTGATTGAAAGGGGAGAGGAACTTGGGGGCTTAGGCAGGCGTATCCGTTATTCCATTGAAGGGGATAATGTTCGGGTCTATGTTCAGGACCTCATCAGAGAGGTTTATTCCAACCTCTTAATCCAGATCTATACTGAGGCCGAGCTAATCGAGTTTTCCGGGTACGTGGGTAATTTTTCTGCCAAAATACGTCTAAGAAAGGGTAATATGCTGAAAGAGATCAACCACGGTGTCACCATTGTTGCCACCGGGGCTGAGGAATTCAGGCCTGCGGAGTATCTTTACCGGGAAGATTCGCGTGTCTTGACCCTGCTTGAATTAGAAGATGAAGTAGAAAGAGAAAGTGAAAGGATAAGAGACTGTAATACACTTGTTATGATACAGTGTGTGGGCTCGAGGGATAAGGATCGGCCATACTGCAGCAGGGTATGTTGTTCTCAAGCCATAAAGGATGCCCTGGCCCTGAAAAAAATAAACCCGGATATGGAGATCTATATCCTCTATCGAGATATGAGAACCTATGGGTTAAGGGAGGATTACTACCGGGAAGCGGCGGACCAGGGAGTGATCTTTATCCGTTATGATGCCGACGACAGGCCTGAGGTGGAGGCGGTTGAGGAAAACGGCAGATCTGTTCTGAGGGTTCTTGTAACAGAACCTATGTTAGGACAACGTCTGATCTTAGATGCCGATATGTTGGCCCTTGGCGTGGCAACGGTTCCCCCGGAGGGCATCAGGGAATTGTCCCAGATGCTCAAGGTACCTTTAAATGAAGACGGTTTCTTTATGGAGGCCCATATGAAGCTCCGCCCTGTGGATTTTGCCACAGACGGGATCTTCATGGCGGGTCTTGCACACAGTCCCAAGTTTATTGATGAAAGCATTGCACAGGCTGAGGCGGCTGCCTCACGGGCCATGACTATATTATCAAGGGACGAGATGATGGCCGGTGGCATGATCTGTGCGGTGAACAAGCAAAAGTGCACCGGCTGCGGGGTTTGTCAGGATGTCTGTTCCTTTAATGCCATAGAGGTCGACCTGGAGGAAGGGGTGGCTGTAATCAATAATGCCCTCTGCAAAGGGTGCGGACTATGTTCCTCCTCCTGCAGGAGCGGCGCCTTAGATATCATGGGGTTCAGTGAAGAGCAGACCATGTCTTTAATAGATATCTGCCTGACGGGTTAAGACGATTTTGGATTGCGAATGAAATAACTGCTACATTTGACCCCGCCAGGCGGGGCTGTTTTCGGATTCATACTCATAATCGTAATCTTAATCATAATCCCTTTGAGTAAGATTAAGATTATGATTAAGATTATGAAATGAGGAAGTCATTTCCTTCAGACCCTAAATAGTATAGAGCTGCGTTTATCTGCGTAAATCTGCGTCCAAAAATATATTTGAGAGGATTAAGATGTTTGGCTGGAAAGGAAAACTATTGAGGGTCGATCTTTCGCTGGGTAACTGTTCTGTGGAGGACACCCCATCTGATGTGATCCGAGATTATATCGGCGGTCGTGGCGCGGGTGTTAAGATCCTCTTTGACGAAATAGACCCGAGGATCGATCCGCTCGGCCCTGAAAATAAATTGATCTTTGCTACCGGTCCTTTGGTGGGAACAGGGGTTCCGGCAGGCGGGAGATACATCGTCGCATCCAAATCACCCCTGAGCGGCGCAATCGCCAACCCCTGTTGCGGTGGGTACTTCGGGCCTAATCTGAAATTTGCCGGGTATGATCTCCTGATCATCGAGGGTAAATCGCCGGAGCCCGTTTACCTGTTCATCCGGAATGATGTCGTTGAAATCAGGCCTGCCGAACAGTTGTGGGGAAAGTGGGCCACTGAAACTGAGAGATTGCTCAGATCGGAGATGAGCGAGGATTTTGACGAGTGGGAACTCAATAATATGAGTATCGTAACCATCGGTCCCGCAGGAGAGAATCTGGTCAAGTTCGCCTGTATTATGTCTGACGGGGGCAGGGCCGCCGGGCGGTCCGGTCTTGGAGCGGTTATGGGCTCGAAAAACCTAAAGGGATTGGTCGTCAGTGGCACAGGGGAAGTGAGAATAGCGGATGTGGATGATTTCAAGAAGGCAGTCATGGATTTCTTTGAAGAGGGTAGGGCGAACAAGACCTTGGAGAAGAGGCGCAGGTGGGGGACATGGAGTCTTCCAGGTAGGGCCAATAAGACCGGGACCCAGGCCGCCCTTAACTTTCAGTCGGGCTATTTTGAGCCATTCACCAAGTTCGAAGACCCCGATTATATTCGCGACAGCATCCGTGTGAGAGATGAGGCGTGCTTTGGCTGTCCTTTTGCCTGCAGTAAGAGGAGCCGGATAGAAGACCTGGCATACCCGGGCACCACCAAAGGACCGGAACATGAGTCAATGGCCCTGTTGGGATCCAACTGCGGCATTGGCGATCTTGATGACATATACAGGGCCAATTATCTCTGCAACGAACTCGGGATGGACACTATTTCTGCCGGGGCAATCATCTCCTGTGCCATGGAGCTGTTTGAAAAGGGATACCTGCCCGAGAAAGATATCGGATACCCTTTGGGTTTTGGCAACAACGAGGCCATGTTTCAGTTAATGAGAAAGATAGCCCTCCGCGAAGACTTCGGCGATTTGTTGGCTGAAGGAGGGGATGCATTAGCACGAAAGTACGGTCACCCCGAGCTTTTCATGGGGATAAAGGGGATGGGCATGCCTGCCTGGCACCCCCAGGGGTTTGAAGTTATCGGTCTGCAGTACGCGACAAATAATGTTGGGGCTTGTCATACCAAGGCGACCTTGCCTTTTTATGAAGGACGAAAGGACCCGGAACACCACGTGGAGTTGACAAAGCAGGACCAGGACTACATTGCTGTGGTTGATTCCAGCGTCCTATGCTGGATTATCTATCATGGCCCCCTATGGGGTGAAAAGCTGCTTTCCTGGCTCCAGATTACCACGGGCATAGATTACACAGATGATGATCTGTCTCTGATAGGTGAAAGAATATGGAACTTGGAACGAATATTCAATCTCAAAGCAGGGCTCAGCAAAAATGATGACAGGCTTCCTAAAAGAATAACTGACGAACCGAGAGTCAAGAACCAGGTGGTCCATCTCGATCGAATGTTGCCCGAATACTACAGATTGCGCGGTTGGGATGAGAATGGCATTCCCACACCTGAAAAACTACAACAGTTGGGATTGGAAAAGGAAGGGGCAGGGATTTGAGGATAAAGATAGATCATTTAAAATGTACTGGATGCAAGCTCTGCGAAGTAGTATGCTCTTTGCAGCATACGGAAGCGGTCAATCTCTGGAGATCGAGGATAAGAGTATTTATAGGCGAAGATTACTGTCTTCCTGTAATCGCAGGGCCATATACAGAGGCCATGTGCAATTCAAAGGATATTGTCTTCGTGGAGGGAAAGGAGATTGATGGGTGTGTTGTGTGCAGGGCTTCGTGCCCGGCTAAGTCGATATTTAAGGAGCCTGACACGGCCATTCCCTTGAAATGCGATTTCTGCGGCGACCCTCCTGACCCCCAATGCGTTGCCTGGTGTGATGCCGACGCACTGACGATTTGCGAGTGAAACTTTGCGCCTCTGCGGTGAAACATCTGACAGCACAGGTCGAAACTTTGAGAATCTCATGGATAATTGAATGTATTGGATAAACCACTTAACCAGTTAACGTTACCAAGGGTAAGGGCTAAAGGTCGGGCTCTATTTCAATGAGAGCCCTTCCATCACCAAAAACCACAACGGAGAAGGAGGAGCAAAAATGAAAACCTATGATGTAGTTCCGGGCCTTGAGTTTGACGAGAAGGTAGATCTTGAAAAATCACCGGCGTGGTTTTTGGATGCCACACATTCGGTGCCACCATGGACTCCAATGTTCGGATGGTTCTGGATCAACTTCTGCCGTCACGGGATGCAGTACGGCGCCGAGAAACTGAGCCTCCCCACGGTCAAGGGCTGGGACTGGCGGTTCAAGGACGGGGGCGGTTATCTCACCCTGAACCTTGTGATGGATGAAGGAGAGCGAAAAGAACGGGAGGTGAAGTTCAGGGAGGCCATTCGTCCCTTCATTGAGGATTATGACAAACTGTGGGGCGATTATGTGGACGAGATGCTTGGCCACTACGCAAGGTTGAAGGCCTGCGATGTAGACAGTGCAAGTAACGCCGAGCTTCTCGCTAACTTCGAGGATGTTATAAATGTTTGCAGGCGCATGTGGGAGGTTCACATGCACATGATGTACGGTGTCGACACGGCCTTCATCCTCTTTGAGAATGTGTGTAAAGACACACTCGGCATAGACGACACACATCCCACCTTTCACGATCTCTTGAGGGGTTTTGACAATAAGGTATTCGAGGTGGACAGGGAACTATGGAAGTTCTCTAAAAAAGCTGTGGAGATGGGTGTCGCAGATATCATTCTCAACAATAAGGCGGGAGACGCCCTCGGAGCGCTCAGGGAGAGTGATGCCGGTAAAAAATGGCTTGAGGAGCTTCAGGTTCTGCTTGATGAGGACGGGTGGCGTATGCAGCGTATGAGTGAAATTAATATGCCCACCTGGGTTGAAGATCCTACACCTGCCGTAGCAAGCGTAAAATTCTTTCTTAAACAGGCAGGAGATTTTAATCTCGATGTGGAGAGGGGGAGACTGGCCCAGAGGCGTGAGGAGGCCACAGCGGAAGTCTTAGAAAAGGTCCCGGAGGACCAAAAGGGATGGTTCAAGACCCTTCTCGGGCTTGCCCAAAAGACCGGCGCCTTCAGCGAGGAGCACAACCACTACTTGGACCTTTATACACATGCCCTGATGCGAAGGTCGTGCATTGCGATCGGAAAAAGGCTGGCAGTGGCAGGGGTGATTGATGATCCGGAAGATATTTTCTTTCTCATTCCGGACGAGGTCAGGGCCGTTGCTCTTGTGCCGGACGGATCCAACCTCAGGCATATCGTAGAGAGAAGGCGAAAGGAGTGGGAAGAGTGGTGCAGCAAAGAGAACCCGCCTGCCATCCTAAAGGAAGGCTTTAGCATGGATGACGCCATGGGGGTCCTTGTGCAGTCTAATGATCCTATCGCCCTTAAGGTGGTGGTTGGGGCAATGCCGGTTCCCAAGCCTGAGCTGAATGCAGACCTATACGGTATATGTGGTTCAGGGGGAGTAACAGAGGGTACGGCAAGGGTAATCATGGAGGAGTCTCAGCTCGACGAGGTGGAGAAGGGAGATATTTTGGTGGCGGCAACTACCGCGCCAAGCTGGACCCCAGTTTTTGGCCTGCTCAAAGCTGTTGTGGTTGACAGGGGGGCGAGTCTCTCACATTCGGCCATCGTGAGCAGGGAGTATGGCATTCCATGCGTTATCAATGTGTTTGAGGGGACCGCCAA
>JAOZQV010000192.1 GCA_029932035.1 Deltaproteobacteria bacterium
TAAGTCATGCCGTATCTTTACATAACATGGAGCGTCAAACAAACTCTCGCTCCCACGCTCTGAGTGGAAACGCCCGGGGGAAGGAGAACGGGGAATTGGTCATATCGAGCCACCCCTGGCTAAATTTAGCCACTCCCTACCACCTCTTTCTCAGCATCACCTCCGCTGAAAAGGGCTTTCCGGATATGGTGCTGTATGTTCCCGCGGTCTCGTAATGATTGTTTGTCAGGTTCCTGATGGAAATCTGGAGATCCAGGCCAGGAACAATGATATTGTGGACCGTTGCAGCCATGTCAAGAAGCCAGGCGCCGGGTATATAATGAAAGGTGTTCGCCCTCGGATAAATAAGTTGTGTGGATGAATGATACCCGAGCCTCGCAAACAGGGTCACCCTTTCAATCGGTCGCCAGGTTCCCGTCAGGTTGAACAGTCTCTTCGGGCCGGTGTCGTAAGGAAAGCTCAGCTCCTCATAATGGGGATCCGGGTCCCAGTACTTGATGTAACGATAGGTCTCATCAGGACCGCTATTGTTTAAAAGGGTCAAATTAGCGGAAAAATCGAGATCTTTGAGAGGAGAAATACGCCCATTTAGCTCAACCCCATAGATCTTCTGGTGGTTCGGCCTTGAAAGGCCTGCATAAGGATCTTCCATAGAATGGTTTTCTATTTTGCTAACAAAACCGCATACACTCAAATCTCCCATTTGAGAGGGTTTCCAGCCAACCTGCAAGTTTATAGTCTCTATCTCTTCGAGTTCCGCTTTCTCATCTTCGAGGAGTTGGCTCGCAAAGGGGGTCCGGTAGGCGGTCCCATACAGGGCCTTAAACATCCATTCTGACCAGGGCGTCCAGACGACTCCGGCATTATAACTCAGGGCATCTTTATACTCGTCATGATCATCGTTTCTTAAGCCTAAGGAGAAATCAAAATCTCCCACCTTGTGGGTGTACTGCCCGAACAGGGACCAGAGCCTGTCATCATAGTCCTCAAGGGTGTAGATCGGCAGAAAGGTGGTTTTCTCCTGTGCCACATAATCAGGGAAGTAGCTCTCCCAGACCGGGGCATTCCTGACATCTGTGTTCCTGTAGGCCACCCCTCCGGTAAAGACGCCCTTACCGGCAAAAAAGGAGTGATCATATAAAAGCTCTCCGTAAAAACTCTTCTCTTCTTGATCAAAACTACGGTCTATGATCTCATATTCAACATCCATCCAGTTGTAGTAACCGGCAAACCGTACTCCCGAGGACGGACCCAAACTCCTCTCGGCCTCAAATTTTACAAACCCGAACGGTCCGCTCCTGCCCTCCGGCCAGGTGAGATCCTGCTCCCCGCTGCTCTCTTCAGGTCCGCTTATGGCATAGGGCCTCTTATAATCAGAGACCAGTCCCGATATGGTAAACCAGTCCTTAAAGGAAAAATTTCCCGATGCCTCCAAATAGCGGGATCGCCCCGGTTGTTCCTCTCCAAACCGGTCCTCATAGGGATAGGCTTCCTTTCCGTCCCCCCAGAATCTCACTATATTGCACGTGGTATCGTCCTCTTCTATGGTGCGGCCGCTCAGTGAGATAAATCCATCCCACTCCCCGCCGTCGTGCCCCATGTTCGCGTAAAGGGCCCCATGGTCCCCAGGCCCCCCATACAGGACACCTGTTTCAACCCCATCAAGATCCTTCCCTGTCATGGGGACTACGTTCACAATCCCTGCAAATGCGTCAGGGCCCCAGAGAACCGAGCCAGGACCACGGACAATTTCGATCCTCTTCACGGACGCGAGTGAAAGCTCATAACCGAGGGGTTGGAGGGATTTTGTTGCATCCGACCCCATGGGTACCACAGTATCATAGAGGAGCAGAGCAGAATTGGGAATTCCTCTAACATACGTTTCCGAGCCCCACTCCTTCTGGGCCATGTAGAAGCCGGGGGTCATCTCCAGGGCCTGACTCAGTGTCCTTACGCCCTGCTCCCAAAGATCCTTTCTGGTAATAACCCGGGCCACGGCCGGGGCCTGCCAAACACCCTCTTCATGCCGCGAGGCGATGGAAAGGACCTCAAGATCCTCACCCACAAACATGAGTACAGTATCATTCTCCGCTGGGGCCACCTCGCCGGATTCAGCCATAAGAGATACACCGGACCCAAAAAGGGCAATGATCGTTAGAAGAAGTATTTGGGCAATCTTAGATCTCACGATATATCCTTCGCAAAAGGACCCTGAACTTTGCACGGGTAAGCCCTAAGAGCTTAGCCGCAGCCGTCTGATTATTTCCTGATGTTTCAAGGGCCTGCCTGACCAGGTCCTCCTCCACTTTTTCCAGCGATATTCCCCCTGATGGGATAGAAAAACCGGTGTCTCCGTTGCCCGGGCCACCATCTCTACGTAGAAAAGAGAGGGTATGGGCCGAAATTGCGTCGTCCCCTGCCAGGATCAGCCCTCTTTCCATGGCATTTGCAAGCTCCCTTACATTTCCCGGCCAGTTATACTCCATCAACAGCCTGACGGCCCCTTCCGTCAGTTGAACATCCGGCGTGCCGCCTAAGGATGACAAAAAATGCCTCGCAAGGAGAATCACGTCTTGCCGCCGCTCTCTCAAGGGAGGAGGCCGGATCGGAAATACATTAATCCTGAAAAAGAGATCCTCCCGAAAGGTCCCCTTTTCCACAAGTCCACGGAGATTTTGATTGGTGGCACAAATGACCCTTACATCAACCGGTATCTCGTCATTTCCGCCGACCCTTTGGATCTTTTTTTCCTGAAGCGCCCTCAAGAGCTTGGCCTGTGCGTCAAGGGGGAGATCGCCTATTTCGTCTAAGAAGATAGTGCCGCCCGCTGCATATCCAAATTTACCTATGGTCGTTCGGACTGCACCGGTAAAGGCGCCTTTTTCATGCCCGAACAGCTCGGATTCAACTAAGTTAGGTGAAATGGCGGCACAGTTTACAGGGACAAACCTCTTTTCCTTACGGCCGCTGGCATTATGAATAAATCTGGCCAAAAGTTCTTTGCCGGTCCCGGACTCACCGCTGATCAAAACGGCAGAATCACTCTGGGCCACCTTGGAGGCAAGATCTATTATTTCGGACATCTCCCGCGATTCATATACGATCTTCTCTACTCCGACGGCATCTTCGAGTTCTCTCCTAAGATCCTTATTTTCTGCCATAATCCGTGATACATTCAGTGTCCTCTCCACAGTCAATAAGATCCGGCTATCCTCAAAGGGCTTGGTGATATAGTCAGTGGCTCCCAGTCTCATGGCTTCCACTGCCGATTCCACGGTTGCAAACGCGGTGATAAATACAACAGGGCAGGGAATATCCATCTCCATCACCTTTTTGAGAAGCCCTATTCCATCCAAACGGGGCATCTTGATATCTGTTATGAGCATATCGAATGGGGTGGATTCGATCATTTCCAGGGCCTCGACCCCATCTCCTGCCTGCCCTACCCGGTGACCCTTCCTCGTGAGCATGATAGATAGCAGATGCCTCATCCTCTCTTCGTCATCTACAATTAGAATATGGGCCATGCCGCCTCCCTACCGAAAAAATGCCTAAAATTTGAAATGCCTAAAATGCCTAAAGTAATCTGAAGGTCATCTTTGTTTTTGATTCGATGTTGGATGTTGGGCGTTCGATGTTGGACGTTCATCCTTTACAATGGAACCTATATTCAGAGGTATCTCCACACGAAAACAGGCGCCTCTCCCGGTTCTATTCCTTGCGGTTATGGCACCATTATGCGCCTTTACAACCTGTAAGGCATAGGCTAAGCCCAGACCCGTTCCCTTTGATCGAGTGGTGAAAAAAGGCTCAAAAAGCTTGTCAATATTAGCCTTATCAATCCCATCCCCCAGGTCCTCTATGTCTATCCGCAAGGTTTTATCCTCACCCGAAACCTTTATCAGCACCTCCCCTTTATCCCCATTCGCCTCTAAGGCATTTTTCAAGATATTAGTAATCACCCGTGAAAACATATCGGGATCCATGCTTCCGTGATAGAGTTGTGGCGGAATTTCAGAACAGATTTCAACTTCTGAATCCGCCTTCTGGAGCTGGAATTTCTCCACAATCTCCTCAATCAGGGCGCTCACGTCCACCTGACGGAAACAGGGCAGGCCTGGCCTGGCAAAGGCAAGGAAATCTTCAATCAGGCGATTCAGCCGTCTTATTTCATCTTCCATATAAAAAACTACAGTTTCATTGCATGAAACAGCGGGATCACTCTTTAGGACGTCTAACGAACTCTTGATAATGCTCAAGGGGTTCTTTACCTCATGGGCGACCATCAGGGAAAATTTTCCCATCTCGGCTAAGGTAGTCTGCTGGATTATCTCTTGATAGGCGTCTTCGAGGGCATCACGGTTCCATTTGAGTGAGTCGAGCATGGAATTAAAGGCCACTGCAAGGTCCCTTGTCTCAGGAAGACCCCCAGGCTGAACACGCAACTCCATGTCTCCACGCGCCACCTGTCTTGCCACCTGGGCAAGTTGTGTCACAGGCCTTACCATAGAACGGGAAAGAAAATAGAAAATCAGCCCGGCCAGGCAGGCCAACCCAGCGGAAAACCAGATAAAACGCTTCCCCATAACTGTCAAGATCTGTTCTATGTGGGCGGTGCTATAGGTAATTCGAACCATTCCGATTACCTCTTCTCCCTGATCCGAAATGGAATACCGCTCAAACACCTCTTCGTACGCTCCGGACTCTGAGAGCAAAACCGGAGCCTCCACTGTAGAAAAGGGCCCGGGAACATCTCTCGACAAGGCTACTATTTCCCTCTTATCTCTGTCTAATATGATAACTCCCGCTACATCATCCTCGGTCATCAGGTTGGCAGCGAGTTTGTTCAGCATACCTCTATTATCGATTAATACGCCCAATTCTGCATTAAGCGCAAGATACTTTGCCAAAAAAGAGATACGTTTTTCGAACCGGTCCTGAATAAACTGACGGGAGATATTAATACCTACGTAACCAAGTGTAAAAGTAGTAGCGCTGATGAGAGCAAAAACAGACAAGAGAAGCCTTAGATGTATGCCGAAGTTTTTCACGGGCCTAACCGTTTGGTGGCTCAGGATTTAATGCTTTACGGACCTAATATGATAGGCGGCAGATATTTATCAGAGGGCCTTAGTCCAAGCTTCTCGGCAACTCCCTCGTTGATCCATACGTGAAAGAGAGGCGGAGTGTCCAGACAAGCGTCTCCTGACAATATTCTCAGGGCTTTTTGAGCGCACTGTTGCCCGAGCTCTTTATAATCGAATACAAAGGCTAAGGCGGCTCCGGTTTCATAAAAAAATCGGTTGTACCCGATCACAGGCAGTTTGCTTAAAAAAGCCTCTTTGATCACGTACTTAACAATGCTCTCAGATATTACGGTGCGATCAGGGATAAGCCATAGCGCGTCCATGTCTTTCCCTTGACGCTTCAACACCGAAGAGATATCCTTTTTTGACGAGACCCGTAGGGGAACGACTGTAAGGTCCGAGAAAGAAGCAGCGCCTGCCGCCGTACGAAAAAAAGCGGAGTTGAGTTCAGGGTCATAGAGAAGTCCGAGGCGTCTGACAGATGGAAGCCCCCTGCCTATCATCTCAATCTGGGTCTGAACAGGAATATTCAGGGGGATGCCACAACCCCTCGCTTTTGGACCAAGAACCTTTTCTGGGTTTAAAACCATGAAATATATTCTTGATGCATCCTCTTTCCCAATTCCTTTCCAAACAGCTAAGGCGGCCTCGGGGCCAACGGCCACAAAAAGCCCAAATTCCTTCACGCCCTGCCCCCGGAATAGATCGACTCGTTCCTTATCATCTAACTTTTCAAGATTGAATACCTGGGTTTTGACGTCAGAGTTATCTGAGAGGCCGGATTCTAAACCTTGAACGGCCTCCAGATAGGGCCTGATATTCTTAGATACAACTATGCCCACCCTGACCGTCGAAGATTGGTTGCCGTACGCGGGGGGCAACCCGAATGAAATCAGACATGCAACTGTTAGAGGCGCCCCCGGTCCGCAAACCTTAGGCACCAGAAAGGCAAGGAATTTGACCAATTTCATTATCGGTTTCGCCGTGGTTTCCTTTTTTAATCTGCCTTGTTTCGCGTGACATTTCATACTGTAGAGGGGATGTTGGCGTTTCAGGGTCCTACAGATTTGGTTTTCAGGATAGGGGATTCTTCCGGGTGTTTTTCAGGATGGGATATTTTTCAGTAACGGCATGCAAAAGCGTCGCTTTATCCTGCGTGTCAAATACACCTCCTGGACCTGCCAAATTCATGAACTCATTTTCCAGATATTTGGACAGTATCGTTTCAGAACCAGGCGTTTTTCTCAGATTAAGATAGTATGGGTGATAGAGATAGTCATGGAGCAAAATAATCTTGTCCAAACATTCTAATTGAAAACGCCTGTGCGCGTGATTATAGGCCGAAGCAGACCGGTTATGCACCCTGAAATCGCTTAATACCTCTGGGATGTAGACCAGACCTTCATTCGTGCCGAGCCTTGTCCAGTATTCCAGGTCGCACAGGTGAACCAGGTTCCGGTTAAAAAAGGAATATTGAAAACAGGTTTCACGCCTCATCATGACCGACGTCGGTTCCCCGACGAAATTGATTCCAACACCCTTCTCTAAAATCGCTATGGAAAATTCCCCGGGCAGGATATGGGGGCTATCACCGAAGACGTCTTTCAGGGTTAACACTGAATTTTCATAGAAATCTCTCAGACCATCCTCAACCCCGTCTTCGATGACAAAATTACGCCCACCGACAACAAAACTGCCCGTTGCCTCCGTTTCGGTTATTCCGGTGGCGTTCAACATCTTTTCTATGCAGGCCTCATATAACACATCGTCTTGAAACAGAAACTTGATCCATTGGCCGGTTGAATACTGGATCGATCTATTCCAGTTTTCAACCAATCCCAATCTGACCTTGTTGCGGAAAATCTTGACCCTGTCATCCAGTTTCGCAAATTTTTCTGCTACATCGATTGTTTCATCCGTGGAATAATCATCTACAATAACGATTTCAATATCAGAGAATGTCTGGTTGATAGCGCTCTCCAGGCATTCTTCTAAGTATAATGCGCCGTTATATGTGGG
>JAOZQV010000193.1:0-1069 GCA_029932035.1 Deltaproteobacteria bacterium
AACACCACCGGTATGCCGGTAATGGATTACCGACTTACGGATGACATCGCCGACCCGGAGGGAGATGGCGACGAGAACTACAGTGAGACCCTTGTGAGGATGAAAAATGGGTTTTTATGCTACTCTCCCCCTGATAGCGCTCCGGATATTTCAAGCCTGCCTGCCCTTCAAACAGGTCATATTACCTTTGGATCATTCAATAACCTGCCTAAGTTGAATGAAAAGGTCGTTGAGATGTGGTCAAATGTCCTCAAACGGGTGCCCGAGTCATCTCTGTTGCTCAAAAGCAAGCAGTTTGCGGACGAATCTACAAAGCAACGCTATATGAATCTATTTCTTCAAAATCAAATATCGGCCGGCCGAATCAGGATGCTGTCCCGAACAGAGTCTGTATTTGAACATCTCGCATTATACAACCGGGTTGACATCGGTCTTGACACGTTTCCGTATAACGGGACTACCACCACCTGTGAGGCATTGTGGATGGGGATACCGGTAGTGACTTTGAAAGGAGATCGCCACTCTGCACGGGTGGGAGCAAGCCTCCTGACGCGAGTGGGTTTGAAAGAACTTATTACCGAGAGCGAAGATGAGTATATTGCAAGGACAGTTGAGTTAGCCGGTGATCTTGACCGGTTAAGAGAATTGAGAGCCGGGATGCGTGAGCGGATAATGGAATCGCCTCTGTGTGATTCAAGGTCTTTCGCCCGATCTGTCGAAGATATCTACATGCAAATCCGGACGTAGTAATCTATTAAAAGAGCCCAATGGCACTAAAAATTCTCTTTCAAAACCGGGAAAACACCTACTCATCTCCGGGCGGGGATACTGTAGTGATGGAAAGATTAAAGCATCAACTAGAGAAACAAGGAGTATCAGTTTCTTTTAGTGCAGTGCCAAGCAGTTTGAGTAGATATGATCTTGTACATATTTTTAATTTAGTTGCACCTTTTTATACTGAAACATTTGCAATGAATGCAATCGTACAAAAAAAGCCGTTTATAGTGACTTCGCTGCAAGAAAACACAACCCTTTTTTTCAATAAATCTAATACGGCTGCGAATTTCCT
>JAOZQV010000193.1:1079-6366 GCA_029932035.1 Deltaproteobacteria bacterium
GAATAACAAACCCAAAGAATATATTTCAGAATTAGAAAACATCTTAAATTCCCAACCAGCTTCTCCATTAACCACATCACCATTTGCAATCCACGCGGCTGATGAGCTTCATGCTTGTGGTCAAACTGAGGCTTATTTTTTAAGAAAATTATTCCCCAGGTGTCGGGTAACAATCATCCATTTTGGCGTCTCAACAAATAACTTAGAGACCGGAAAGGAACTTTTCCAAAATAGATACGGAGTAAGGGATTTTGTATTGTGTGTTGGAAGATTGGAGACCAGGAAAAATCAGCTCATGCTTTTAATTTCCTTGGAAAATGAGGATATTCCAATCGTTTTTGTTGATGGGGGTTTTACATATCAGCCCTCGTATAGTGAGATTTGTAAAAGTTTCAGAAGAAAAGGCAAAACCATATTTACTGGAAGACTCAGTGATGAGATGCTTATATCCGCATATCAGGCTGCAAAAGTACATTGTCTACCCAGTTGGTTTGAATTGCCCGGTCTGGTTTCTTTAGAAGCTGCACTTCATGGATGTAATGTGGTGGCATCATCATGGGGGGCTATAAAAGATTATCTGGGGAAAAACTGTTGGTATTGTGAACCTGATAGTGCCGATAGCATTAGAAAAGCAATTTATAGTGCCCTGGAAAGCCCTAAGAATAATCATGCAAAGCAAGCTGTTCAACCTTTTACCTGGGAGAAATTTACAGAAAAAACCTTGGCCAGGTATTACTATATATTGGCTAACCATACATCCATGGAAATACCTATAAAACTGGACTCTGATGTTTATGTGAAATATTTTCAGAGTTTTGTTCTATTTATGCAAACTATCTCTTCAATGTTAAAGCTAAACCTCAGAAGTCAAGCGATTAAGTTTTATACGGATTTTAAGGATATTTTTCCTGAATCTCCGGATAAGGAAAAATTAGATAGACTTATACAAAAAATTAGCAATCCGCCTTACTTTTAATTTATTTCATAGGAAAGTATAGACGGAAAGGTTCGTTGTGCAGAGTCAAATAGCCAACATATCAACTGACATTATAATAGTTTTTTACGGTGAGAGAAAAGAACTGACGGCCTGCGTCAATTCCGTGGAAAGACACTGTGTAAGCTATAAACTGCACATCATCGATAATAATATAACAAACAGGGGCTTTTCAAGGGGAGTAAACGAGGGGATTGCCAAGGGAAAAGCACCCTATGTGTGGTTATTAAATCAAGATGCAATAGTATTGCCCGGCGCGCAGGAGGCCTTAATCGAGAGGCTGAATTCCGCCCCACAGGTGGGAATTGCGGGGTCTATGCAACTCAGTCCGGGTGATAATGACTTCATTACCCACGGTGGCACACTCCGGGCCTTCCCGGGAGGGGCACATAAAGAGGGACGTCTCTCCAAGGGAGAATGCCTGGTTCCTGAGAAACAGACCTGGGTCAATTTTGCGTCGGTTATGTTAAAAAGAGCGATGGTTCACCGGGTCGGCCTTCTGGATGAACGCATGTTTCTCTTCTATTCTGATTCGGATTATTGTTACTGGGTCCGTTGCAATGGATGGGAGGTATGGTACGAGCCTGGCTCTCGTGTTATTCACGATCTGAAGGCATCAAGAATAATCTCTGAATGGCATATTAAAGACAGGGATGTTTTTGCGGAAAAATGGGGGCTTAAGCTGAATCCTGATGCAAGTTTTACCTGCAACAGGTTTTTTTATGAACTGAATGCGAACCCCGTAACCCTGCATCCCCCTGAGGCCTCATATCTGTCCGGGGACAATCATCTTCGGGGGGGAGAGGATGTTAAGTCTCAAGGTATGATCGACAAAGCCTGCCGGGAATATTCCGGTTCTCCTGAATATTACTGCCGCTTTGGCAATGCCCTTATGGATCAGGAGAGATTTGGCGAAGCCATCTCCATGTATCAGAAAGCCCTTGCGTTACAATCCGATTTCGCAGTCGCACATTATAATATGGGCAATGCGCTAAAAAAACAGGGCAGAACAAATGAGGCACTGACCAGTTATCTCAAAGCAATAGATCTGGAGCCGAACGCGGCAGAACCCTATTATAACATGGGGAACACATTCAAAGATCAGGGCAAGCTCAATGAAGCAGTGTCATGCTACAAGAAGGCCATTGAGTTAAGGCCCGAGTATGCTGAAGCCCGCTGCAATCTGGGGTATGTCCTTCAGGAAAAGGGGGCACTGGCCGATGCTGTAAGGCTTTATAAAAAGACCACTCAAATAATGCCGGATCTGGTTGAAGCATGGTACGGCATGGGTAATGCCCTCAAAGAGAAGGGGGAATTGGACGAAGCCATCTTTTGTTTTCAAAAGGCATTGGTGTTACACCCTGATTATTCCGAGGCCTATAATAATATGGGTAACATATTCAGGCAACAGGGGAGGCTGGAAAAGGCTGTCTTCTGTTATAAAAAGGCCATTCAAATAGAGCCGGGCAATGCCGTTGCCTATAATAATCTGGGAAGCGCCTTCCAAGACCAGGGCAAGATCGATATGGCCATAGGAAAATTTAACCAGGCTTTGAAGCTCAGGCCTGAACACGCGGAGACGCATTTCAACCGTGCCCTTGCCCTCTTAGTGAGGGGAGATTTCCTTGAAGGCTGGAAAGAGTACGAATGGCGGTTCAAAAAACCTGACTGGAAGAGTGCATATCCTGAACACTACAAGGTCCCCCGGTGGGATGGTTCATGCTTTGCGGGAAAAAGGCTGCTTGTACACCACGAACAGGGGTATGGCGACAATTTGCAGTTTATTCGTTATCTGCCGATGGTTAAGGCTCGGGGCGGTACGGTTATATTTGAGTCAAGCCAGCCCTTGCTGCGACTTTTCCGAGATCTTCCCGGGATCGATGAACTGGTGGGGTGGGCCCCTGCAAATAACTCATCCAAGGCGTTTGATCTCTATATACCACTTTTGAGCCTTCCCGGGATTTTCCGAACCACCCTGGAAACCATCCCCGGCGGGGTCCCATATCTCCGTGCGAACCCCCGTGAGGCGGAATTGTGGGGGAGACGGTTGGGGGATGGGGGTTTCAAGGTAGGCATTGTATGGGCGGGGAATCCGGGGCATAAAAATGACCGTAACCGGTCTTGCACCCTGGATCATTTCTTACCGTTAGCCGACATACCGGGTGTCAGGTTATACGGCGTGCAGAAGGAGATAACAGCTGGTGACAGCGCCTTAAACCAGGGGATATTGGCTGACAACCTCGTGGGACACCTCGATGACTTTGCGAACACGGCAGGGGTGATCGAGAACCTTGACCTCCTGATCTCGGTGGATACATCCGTCGCCCATTTGGCGGGGGCAATGGGAAGACCGGTGTGGCTGTTGTTGCCGTTCGCACCGGATTGGCGATGGCTTCTCAACCGGGAAGACAGCCCCTGGTACCCCACCATGCGGCTTTTCAGGCAGGAAAGGCCCGGGAGTTGGGATTCTATGATGAAGCACGTGGCAAAAGAGGTGAACGCTGTAAGGGCCGGGGGCATACAAGGGGTCGGAAATCAAGAGGAAAAAGCTATATCTTGAGAAAAATAAAGGGATTTGATACTGAACGGGAATTCAACAGGGCTTGCCAATATTATCAATCCAGCGACCTGAAGGGGGCTGAGGCGATCTGTCGAAAGATCTTGAGGGCACAGCCGGATAAGCCTAATGCGTTAAATCTGCTGGGCCTTATTGCGTATCAATTGGGTGAAAATAAGATGGCAACAATGCTGATAAGCAGAGCCATCCGGAATAACCCGGAAGACCCCTTTCTTTTAAACAACCTTGGCGCCGCGCTCCATGATTCAGGCAAGTTCCCCGAAGCGATAACGAGTTACAAAAGGGCAATTCATATAAAGCCGGACTATGCTGATGCCTACAATAATATGGGGCTTGTTTTTCAAGAACAAGGCAAGACAGACGAAGCAATCTCCTGTTATCAAAAAGCACTTCAGTTACGACCGAATTATCCGGAGGCCAATTATAATTTAGGAAACGCCCTGAAAGAGAGCGGAAAATTAGCCGAGGCGATACGATGTTATCAAAAGGCAGTGGAGTTAAAACCGGACTACCCTGAGGCCTGCAATAACATGGGGAACGCCTTTATCGATCAGGGTGAGTTAAACGAGGCGGTCGCATGTCAGAAAAGGGCTGTTACGCTGAGGCCGGATTTCTCGGAGGCATATTATAACTTAGGCAACGCCCTCCATGGAATGGCCAGGTTAGAGGAAGCCATAGGCAGTTATGAAAAAGCACTCGAATTGAAGCCGGATTATCCCGAGGCTTATAATAACATCGGGATTGTATTTAAGGATTGCGGCCATTTAGAAAAGGCGATTGCGTGCTACAAAGCCTCGCTTGGGTTGAAGCCGGATTTTTCAAAGGCCCATAGCGATCTTTTACTCGCCATGAACTATGATCCCCCAATTGGTCCGGAGGGCATATTTTTGGAATCTTCAGCCTGGTGGCGCCGACATGGCGAACCTCATGCAGGCAAATTCCATCATAAGGGCCACAATCCGTATGGGCGGCTCAGGATCGGGTATGTATCCCCGGACTTTAGGGGGCATTCCGTGAGTTATTTTTTCCTGCCGCTCCTGATGGCCCATGATCGTACTGAGGTGGAAGTGTTCTGTTATGCCGAGGTAAGACGTCCGGATAAAACGACGGTTCGGATAAGGGACCTGTCCGACCACTGGCGTTCCACGGTCGGGTTGGGAGATGATGCGGCGGCCCGTCAGATATATGAGGATCGGATCGATATCCTGGTAGACCTTGCCGGACATACGGCAAATAATCGTTTGTCGGTATTTGCCCGCAAACCTGCACCAGTCCAGGTGACATGGTTAGGATATCCCGGCACCACCGGTATGCCGGTTATGGATTACCGGCTTACGGATGAAATCGCCGACCCGGAGGGGAATGGCGACGAGTACTACAGTGAGACGCTTGTGAGGCTAAAGAACGGGTTCTTATGCTACTTGCCACCTGATGGCACGCCGGATGTTGCAAATCTGCCTGCGCTGGAATCGAGGTGCATTACCTTTGGGTCATTCAACAATCTGCCCAAGGTAAATGAAAAGGTGATTGAGATATGGTCTGCAATCTTATTGCAGGTGCCGGGATCATCCCTGTTACTCAAGAGCAGGCAGTTGGCCGACGAGTCTACCAGACGTCGTTGTACGGATCTATTCACTAAGAACGGAGTTAGTTCTGGCCGCATCCGTATGCTGTCCGCGACTTCTTCACTTTCAGAGCACCTGGATTTGTATAAC
>JAOZQV010000193.1:6376-7074 GCA_029932035.1 Deltaproteobacteria bacterium
ATCTTGACCCGTTCCCCTACAATGGCACCACGACAACCTGTGAGGCGTTATGGATGGGGGTGCCTGTAATGACGTTGTGTGGAGGTCGTCATTCTTCACGGGTCGGGGCAAGCATCCTAACGAGGGTGGGCTTGAGAGACCTTATTACGGTAAACGAGGATGAGTATGTCAACAAGGTGGTAAGGCTTGCAGGGGACTTTGACCGATTAAAGGACCTAAGGACCAGCATGCGCCATCGCATGATGGAATCGTCTCTTTGTAATTCTAAATCCTTTGCTCGTAGCGTTGAAAATGTCTATGGGGAAATAATGAAATGAACGGAGCACAATGAAAAAACTTATCTGGGCAAGTCTGGATGATTACATGCCGCCTGAAAGTGGGCAAAAACTCATGGGAAGAGGCTTTGCCAACTACAATTTTTTTAAGGCGCTCCTTAAATATGGGCACTTTGATGAATACCACTTTTTTCTCATTGATCATTCACATAAGAGATCATTTGAGGAAGCCCATGGGGCATTTTTGGGGGAAATCGGTGCCGACTCCAGAATAAAACTGTTCTATCGTACAGAAATGCCGAAGATAACATCTCAGCATGATTATACGGTTTTTCACCAGACCGATCATATCAGTCATTTCAATTCATTATGTCATTTTCGAAATCAGCATGCGTCATTTCCTGTAACCTCCTTTATCCACTT
>JAOZQV010000194.1 GCA_029932035.1 Deltaproteobacteria bacterium
GAGGGTGGAAGGACCGTCGGCGCAGGTGTTATCAGTGAGATTATCGAGTAGGAGACGTTCAGAAAATGCGTGATATAGTTACATTAGCCTGTGAACGGTGTAAGAACAGGAACTATACGACTACAAAGAACAAGCGGAAGACTCCGGATAAATTAGGATTCAAGAAATATTGTCCTTCTTGCATGACCCATACACTACATAAGGAAACAAAGTAGTTGGTATGAATGAATGCAGGCCAGTAGCTCTAACGGCTAGAGCACCGGACTCCAAATCCGGGTGATGGGGGTTCGAATCCCTCCTGGCCTGCCATTTTTATTGTGGGTCTGTTGATATTCTTAAATTTGCCATCTACTTTGGATTGATTGCATTTTACCCGGAAACCTAAAACAGTTCAAATACCGGAATTCTATTCTCAGATGAAAAAACCGAGCCAGAAAACAAAAAACAAAAAAAGCACCAAAAGAAAGAAGAAAAATGCCTCCACAAGAAAAAAGGAGGCCGTGCGTTCAAATTCAAAATTGCTTCAAGAAAAACAGCCGGTGATAAAAAAACCTTCCAGGCCAATTCAGAGAATGCCAAAGAAAACCAGGGAGGCTAAAGTCGGATCTGTCACAAAGATTGCGAATAAAGTGGGGCAATTTTTGAGAGAGGCAAAGATGGAGTTGAAGAAGGTCAAATGGCCTACGCGAAAAGAACTGTTAGCCTCCACGGCAGTTGTAATAGTACTTACCCTTTTGGTTGCGTTTTATCTTGGTTTAGTTGATTTTGGTCTCATAAAAATCATTAGAAATGTTGTTGGGTAAGGTGTTCGTGTGGAATTAAAATGGTACATTGTTCATGTCTATTCCGGTTTTGAGGATAAAGTAAAAAAGAATTTAGATGAGAGGATCGAAGCGCTCGGACAGAAAGAGTCCTTTGGCGACATCCTTGTCCCTACTGAACAGGTAATTGAGCTTAAGAAGGGGCAAAAAAAGACCTCTTCCAGGAAATTCTATCCAGGTTACATATTGGTCCAGATGGCGCTAAATAAGGATACCTGGCACCTTGTAAATGATACCTCAAAGGTAACAGGATTTGTCGGAGGCGAGATAAATCCTACGCCGATCTCTGACGAGGAGGCGAAGCGGATTGTCCGTCAGATGGAAGAGGGTGTGAGTAGACCTAAAGCGCGATACAGCTTTGAAGAGGGAGACGAAGTTAGAGTAGTAGATGGTCCTTTCACCAATTTTCAAGGGATTGTTGATGAAATGAAGCCTGAAAAGGAGAAGTTGAGAGTTCTTATTACCATATTTGGACGTCCAACACCTGTGGAATTGGATTTTATTCAGGTAAATAAGATTTAGAACGATTAAGCGAGGTTTACCATGGCAAAGAAAGTAATTGGATCCATTAAACTTCAGGTAAAGGGGGGACAGGCTAATCCTTCCCCGCCCATAGGGCCTGCGTTGGGTCAACATGGGGTTAATATTGCGGAGTTCTGCAAGGCATTTAATGCAAGAACGCAGGATCAGACAGGCACGGTCATCCCGGTTATTATTACGATATATGCTGACAGGTCTTTCACGTTCATAACCAAAACCCCCCCTGCCTCAGTGCTTTTGAAGCAGTCTGCAAAGATTGCAAAAGGGTCGCCCGAGCCAAACCGGGAAAAGGTAGGGTCTGTTACACGAAAACAGGTGGAGGAGATTGCAAAAGTCAAGATGGAAGACCTGAATGCAATCGATTTAGATGGCGCAGTCAGGATTATCGAGGGTACTGCAAGGAGTATGGGCGTAACAGTTATCTAATTCAGAGTGTAGAAGGAAAATAGATATGGCCAGGAAGGGCAAAAAATATAGCGAAAGCGTTCAGAAAGTCAATAAGTTAAATAGATATACCTTTGAAGAGGCGATCGGACTTGCGCTTGATTGCGCTAACGCACGGTTTGATGAAAGCGTGGAGTTGGCCGTCAGGTTAGGGGTTGATCCCAGGCATGCCGATCAAATGATCAGAGGTACTGTTGTCCTGCCAAACGGCGTGGGGAAAAAGGTCAGTGTCGCCGTTTTTGCAAAAGGTGAAAAGGAGAAAGAGGCCCTTGACGCGGGGGCAGACTATGCAGGTTCGGATGAACTTGTGGAGAGGGTCAAGAAAGGATGGTTAGAGTTTGATAAGACCATCGCAACGCCGGACATGATGGGTTCTGTAGGAAAACTGGGGCGGATTTTAGGTCCCAGAGGTATGATGCCCAATGCCAAGTTAGGAACGGTTACCTTCGACGTGGCAAGGGCTGTGACAGAGATCAAGGCCGGTAAGATCGATTTCAAGGTTGAAAAAACAGGCATTGTACATGCTTCTATGGGCAAGGTTTCCTTCGGAATTGAAAAACTTATCGAGAATGTCGGCGCCTTTATTGAAACCCTCCTGAGATTGAAACCCCCTGCGAGTAAGGGAACCTATTTCAGAACTATAGCCCTCTCTTCAACTATGGGTCCAGGGATCAAAATAGACCCCATCTACGTAAAGGATTTCTTAAACCGGTAATCGCAATTATTCGCAATTCAGGTATACAACATCTGATAATCTATTGGAAAGTGCCGCGTGATTTTACGGGATAGTCCCGCCTTAGCAGGACTGCAATCCTTGGAGCTCGCACACTAAATATCATTTACGTCAGGAAGTAACTGCTCCGGAATATCGTTCCGGGCTAAATAGAAAGATCCAGAACCTTTGTTTCTGGATAGGTTTAAAAGTCAAAGACAGTAGGCGCCCTGAGGTCCTGAGAGATGTTCTTGAAGGTTAAGGGGCTTAATCATGCAAGCCTGCCGAGACTAAATAAGGAAGAATTGCGGCCTACACCCTTTGTCTTTGACGATTTAATTGTCGTTCAGAGAGGAGGTGAATATGAATAGAGACGAAAAAGTTAAGCTTGTTGACAATCTTCACGACCGGCTTGAAAAGGCCCAGGGTGTGTTCCTTGTGGATTATCAAGGCCTCAGCGTTGGGGATTTAAATCAGCTTAGGAGTGACCTCAGGAAGACGCATGCTGAATTTGAGGTTGTGAAAAACAGGCTTTTAAAATTAGCGAGTCATGGGACTGAAACCGAAGCGATTATAGACCATATGAAAGGTCCTTCGGCCATAGCTCTAACCTATGATGACGTGATTGACCCTGCAAAAGCCCTGGTTGATTTTGCTAAAAAGTTTAAGAAGTTGACGATCAAGATTGGCCAGATATCAGGGAAGGAACTCGACGAGGCAGGCGTTAAACATTTAGCCGGATTACCCGGAAAAGACGCGCTGTTAGGTCAGGCTTTATCTGTTATGCAAGCCGTCCCAACATCTCTCGTCAGGGTGCTTAACGGCGTTTTGACCAAACTAATGTATGCGTTAAAGGCTATTGAAGAGCAAAAAGAAAAATCGCAGCAATAAAAAATGCGGAGGTTAAAAGAAGAGCATGGCAGATAATGTTACCAAAGAGGGTGTTGTTGAATTTATATCAAATATGACTGTTCTTGAGCTGTCGGAATTTGTGAAGGAACTGGAAGATAAATTTGGCGTGAGCGCTGCGGCGCCTATGACCGTTGCTGCTGCGCCGGCCGGACAGGCCCAGGAAGAGGTCGCCGAGCAAACTGAGTTTGATGTGATGTTGACCGCTATCGGGGATAAGAAGATTCAAGTTATCAAGGTGGTTCGTTCAATCACGGGTCTTGGTCTCAAAGAGGCAAAGGGGGTGGTTGATGGTGCGCCCGGACCGGTGAAGGAAGGGGTCTCCAAGGAAGAGGCTGAAGATATCAAAGGACAGCTTGAAGAGGCTGGTGCGTCTGCGGAGATCAAATAGGACCATCTGCGGATGGCGCCCAAAGTTATGGCGATGAACTGCCGTTATTTTGTTCGACTGTTTTCGATTGTTGAGCCTTTTTTGCTGGCCTTCAATCGTCAATAGTCAATTATCAACATTCAATCAGAAGGAGATGCCATGTTAGGAACTGATGGTGTCAAAAGGCGTATAAGAAGAAGTTTCGGGAAGATTGATAAGATCATGGAAACCCCGAATCTGATTGACATGCAGAAGAGGTCTTACGAACGATTCTTGCAGAAGGACGTGCCACCGGAGAATCGCGAGGAGGTGGGACTTCAAGGGGCCTTTAAAGGTGTTTTTCCCATCCATGACTTTGCCCGCACCTCTTCTCTCGAATTTGTCAAGTATAAATTTGAAGATGTCAAGCATAGTGAAGGGGATTGCCTGAACAAAGGGATGACCTATGAAGCCCCCGTCAGACTAACGGTGCGATTAGTTGTGTTTGATACTGATACTGCTAATGACACAAGAAGCATCAGGGATATTAAAGAGCAGGAAATCTACTTCGGCACCCTACCTATGATGACTGACCGAGGGACTTTCATCGTAAACGGGACTGAGCGGGCTGTCGTAAGCCAGCTCCACCGGTCTCCGGGGGCGTTTTTTGACCATGACAAGGGAAAGACTCATTCCAGCGGAAAGCTTCTCTATTACGCCCGGATAATCCCACTGAGAGGGTCCTGGCTTGATTTTGAGTTTGACCCTAAGGATTTCCTGTATGTTCGTATTGACAGAAGAAGAAAATTTCCGGCAACCATTCTGTTGAAAGCGCTCGGGTATTCTGCCAAGGAAATTTTGCGTTATTTCTATAAGACTGAAATGATTTCTATTGGCGAGGTTGGGGGATGGCGGGAGGCCAGGGCTGAGGATTTAGTACAGGAAAATGTTCCAAAAGATATTGTTGACCCTGAAACTAAAAAGGTTTTGGCCAAGCAAGGTGCGAAATTTACCAAACGCCTTCTTAAGACCCTTCAATCTGCCGACTTGGCCCGTCCGAGCATTCCTTTTCCGAGACGTGTAACCGTAGAACTTGAAGATGGAGAAGAACTATTTTTTGCTGATGACGTCCTGGACCCTGAAACGGGTGAAGTCCTTGTTGCCAAGGGACAGGCGCTGACCAATGAACAGCGTGAAATCATTAAAGAAAAAGGAGTTGATGAAATAATATGCATCGACCCTAAACGGGTACGTATCCCTGTCGATCATGAAGATATCGAAAGTCGCGTGATCGTGGGGGATTTCATAGATCCCGAGACGGGCGAGGTGATAATTGAGGGCAATCAAACTCTTAGTTTGGAAACCATTGAAGTTTTAAAGGGAAAGGGGATTGCTGAGATTGAGTGCCTTGTCTTGGGCGGCCAGGGAGTAATTCCCAGTATTAGGGAGACCCTCCTTGTGGACAAGATAAATGCTCCGGACGAAGCGGTGCTTGATATCTATCGAAAGATGCGGCCCAGTAGTCCGCCTACACCGGAGGTAGCAGAGGGTTTTTTCAATAAACTTTTCTTTAACTTCGACACCTATGATCTTTCCAAGGTTGGGCGACTTAAGTTGAACTATCGACTCAATCTCGATGTTCCCCTGGAGCATCGTATCTTGAGAAAAGAGGATATATTTGCCGTAGTCGAGGAGTTGATCCGTTTGAAAAGTGTTGAGTCTGCCGGAGACGATATCGATAACCTTGGCAACAGGCGAGTGAGGGCGGTGGGAGAACTCCTGGAAAATCAGTACAGGATTGGGCTCGTAAGGATGGAAAGGGCGATCAAGGAGAGGATGAGTCTTCAAGAGGTGGAGACGTTGATGCCCCACGATTTGATCAATTCTAAACCTGCAACTGCCGTGGTAAAGGAGTTCTTCGGGACAAGCCAGCTTTCTCAATTTATGGATCAGACCAACCCGTTGTCCGAAGTCACCCATAAACGGAGACTGAGCGCCTTAGGTCCTGGCGGCCTTACCCGGGAAAGAGCAGGATTTGAGGTACGGGATGTTCATCCCACCCACTATGGCAGGATTTGTCCAATTGAGACACCAGAAGGCCCTAATATCGGGCTGATTGTCTCCTTGAGTACTTATGCGAGGGTCAATGACTTTGGATTTATAGAAACGCCATACAGGCATGTTCAAGATAACAAAGCGACGGATAGAATTGAATACTTGTCCGCCTTGGATGAAAAGGATTATCCGATTGCCCAAGCGAATGCCCCATTGGATAGTAATGGTCGTTTTATCCGCGAGGAGGCAGCGGTGCGGATAAAGGGTGAGGCAGACAAAAAACCTGTCCAGGACGTTAAATATATGGATGTGTCTCCGGATCAGCTTGTTAGTGTTTCGGCCTCTCTGATTCCTTTTTTAGAACATGATGATGCCAACAGGGCCTTGATGGGATCAAATATGCAGCGACAGGGTGTTCCCCTCCTTAGAGCCAAGGCCCCTTTGGTCGGCACCGGAGTGGAAGGCGTTGTTGCGCGGGATTCAGGTGTTTCGGTTATTGCCAAAAGGGATGGAGTAGTGGAAGACGTGGATGCCTGCAGGATCGTTATCAGGTCAAGCGGGGTTGTGGATAGTGATGAGCCCGAAGTGGAAATATACAAGTTGATGAAATTCAAGAAATCCAACCAGAACAGTTGCTATACACAAAAGCCGATTGTGAAGAAGGGGGATGTGGTAAGGAAGGGACAGGTTATCGCTGATGGACCTGCCACTGAATTAGGGGAACTTGCTTTGGGCCGGAACGTCATGGTCGCCTTTATGTCATGGGGTGGATATAATTTTGAGGATTCCATTCTTATTAGCGAAAGAGTGGTAAAAGAAGATATCTACACCTCCATCCACATTGAAGAATTTGAAGTCGTCTCAAGGGATACCAAGTTAGGCAAGGAAGAGATCACCAAGGACATCCCAAATGTGGGCGAAGAAGCGTTAAAGAACTTAGATGAAAGCGGAATCATAAAGGTTGGCGCTGAAATTGATCCTGGCGATATCTTGGTAGGGAAGATAACCCCAAAAGGCGAGACTCAGCTATCCCCGGAAGAGAAGCTCTTGAGGGCCATATTCGGAGACAAGGCCGGAGATGTTAAGGATTCATCTCTGAAAGTTCCTCCCGGTGTCCGCGGCATTGTGATTGATGCCAAGGTGTTCTCGAGGGGCGGTGTTGAAAAGGACGAGCGGAGTCTTGCTATTGAAGCAGAAGAGACTGCTCTTCTCAGAAAAGAT
>JAOZQV010000195.1 GCA_029932035.1 Deltaproteobacteria bacterium
GAACAAATACATCCGGTCCATCTTCCTGCTCAATAAATCCAAAGCCTTTTTGGTCGCTAAACCACTTTACTGTTCCATTAGCCATAGTGACACCCTCCTTTCAAAAAATTTTCATAGTTCCAAACTTCAGGGTCCCACTTTGATAAATGGATCTTTCCTTTAGCACGAAACCAACCCGCCAATTAAGAGCGGACCTTCTATGATTAGAGGACATATTAACCTGTTTTCCAATAATGTCAAGGGAAAAGATCATTTTTTTATCTGGTCCCTTTTTAGCGGATTTCGATTTTCCCCAAAACACTATAGACCTTAAACCGCTGAACCCGTAAAGGGTTACATAAATGAGTTGAGATATAGAATGAAATGCAATAACGTGGTGCCGTTGAAAGCTCAATAAATGAGAAAACCCTGAATCCCGCTTTCAGCGGGAAACCCCGAACCTGTGAACGCCTTCAATAGGAAAGTGAGACATTATGGATGTTATCCTGAGCTGGCTTTCGGTAAGCTTTTCCGCGGCTGCCATAGTCCTCCTGACCATACTCCTTTTTCTCAAGACCTCATATAAGCGTGCGATCAAAGAGGTAGAACAGACCGTTCGCGAGGAATTTCGTTCTACAGAGACGAATCAGCAAGGGCTGCTCGGGATCTACGCGAAGAGGTAGTTAGCGCCCAGAGATCTTCCATTGAGACAATGATCCAAACGATTGGTGAATTGGGTAACTTGCAGAGGGATAAATTAGAATCTGTTGAAAGGCGTATCAAAGAACTAACCGACTCGAATGAAGCCCGAATCGAGAAACTTCGCAATACGCTTGACATACAGCTAACGTCCCTGCAACAAGCGAATGAGAAAAACTTGATCAGATGCGACAGATCGTTTACGAGAAGCTCCAATATACACTCGAAAAGCGGCTCGTCGAGTCTTTCAAGATTGTCAGTGAGAGATTAGAGGCTGTGCAGCGTGGTCTTGGGGAAATGCAGAGCCTTGCAACCGGTGTGGGCGATCTCAAGCGCGTGCTCACCAAAGTAAAGGCACGGGAAACTGGGGTAAAGTTCAATTAGGGACGCTCTTAAAGCAACTTAACCAAGGCGGCTACAATAGCAATGGATGCCGCCATAATCATTCCCATGCGGATGGTAAGGCGCATTTCGAGCTCTTTCAGGTCCCTCCGGATTAATTCTATATCCTGTTTTGTGGCAAGACGGTTTTCTATCAATTCGGTTATAATTTTAGTTTGCTCGATGGCCTGCTCTTCCGTGAAACCGACAGCTTTCAGCCTTTTTACGTTTTCGAATGTATCAAACGTAGTGGTTGCCATGGTAAACCTCCTAAATACAAATTATTCACTTTCTGTTTAGGAGTCAACCTTTTTTGTTGACAGTCAGGCTGGATGGGGCTTGGGCACTATCCTCATTATAATGGCTATATCGAGCTAAATTGAGGATTTGCGAATTGAGGTATTAAGATATGGAAATGATTTAGATTTTAATTTCTAAACCCCTGAATGTTCCGATGTTCTAATTTGTACGGCCAACAATCACAAGCCCCTCGGCCTGCCCTTTTTTGACAGGATGTTGGGCGCCCTTTGTCTGCTCCGGTACCCATTTGTTTAGATAGCGATATATTTCATCCATATCAATGAGCCGATCTCCATCTAAGTCAGCTTCGCCTGTGAGGCCTTTCAGAAGATAATAGGTGAAATATCCATGTCTGAGCTTATCGGATTCCTGGCTGACCTCATTGGCATTACTGGAGCTCAGACGGTGTCTTCAGGTCTGTCTGCCACCCGGCGCAGCTTGGTCCCCAGCACCGACTTCATGTTTTTCACTGTCGCTTCGGAATCATAGAGTTCAAACAGATGATCCCTGTCCAACTTCATGTTTTCCCGTAAGTAACGAGCAAATGCCCGAGCATCGTTTTTTGCATAGCGTAAAGAGGGGATAGCAGCGTTCCGATACTCATTAAGGCCGATAACGGCCGCCCATATTTCACCCCGCGCTGAATCCCTGAAGACAGTAACAGACTCTGAGCTAAGGAGATTCTCGATATCAAAGGCAGTCACTGTAATTACATTTTTTCCCAATTACCTGCGTTATCAGTCCAAGGTATCATATTGCTTATATTCCCAATTGTCTCTAGTTCCGCCCAAAGAAGGGGATTTTGTCTGGAACGGCAGAGATGAAGACGAGCGTCCTTTAAGCAAAAAGGAGATGCTGGAAGGTATCAAAAGGGCCAGTGGACGGCCAAGAGCAGCGAATCTAAAAAAAACAACCACTGTCCGACTTAATGCCGAGGTGTTGGATTTCTTTAAAGCCCAGGATAAGGGATGGCAGACGAAAATAAATAATGCCCTTCGCGATTATGTGGCGGCAAGTGGATAATTCGATTTTTGCCCACTAAACTTGATGGTCTTGTAAAAGGGAGCCACCAGAGAGGAGATCCTTGAAACACTCCAGGTCGTCGTCGCCATTAGCGGCACTATGGGGATTGCCGAATCACTGAGAGTGATCAAGTGCTTAGAGGAATTGGATATGAATGATAAAGAGAGACCATCTGCAAACCCAGAACTAATAAACCCGTTAACGGTCAGTTTCTGAATCTAAATAATCCCTTCCAGAATCCTATTATACGCATCGTTAATTTTTAGATCAGGTTTCTCAATCAAACCCTTGAGGTCTCCCCTATCCCCTGAATCGACCATCTCCGGATCAATAGGGATCTGGCCCAAAATGGGCACGCCCATTTCGGCGGCCATCTTCACACCACCACCGCTCCCGAATAATGGGACGTTTTCACCACAGTGGGGGCAGAGAAGACCGCTCATATTCTCCACTACTCCGAGGATCTTCATATTCACCTCGCGGCAGAAATTAATAGATTTCCTTACATCCGCCAGGCTGATCTCCTGGGGCGTTGTCACGATAATCGCCTCTGCATCGGGGATAGTCTGGGCCACTGTAAGTGGTTCATCCCCGGTGCCCGGGGGCGAATCCACTACGAGATAATCGAGATCACCCCATTCAATATCAGATATAAACTGCCGGATGGCGCTTATCTTCATGGGCCCCCGCCAGATCACGGCAGTGTCCTTCTCTCCGAGGATCATCTCCAAAGAGACTATGCCTAAGGTCTCTGAAAAACGGTATGGCCTGACCACTCCCTCCTCGCCCATATCAAAACCGCCCTGAACATTCATGAGTCTCGCAACCGTCGGCCCGTGCAGGTCCACGTCTAACAGCCCAACCTTCTTGCCGTTCATGCTTAAAAGGAGGGCGAGATAACTGGCCACCGTGCTCTTGCCGACTCCCCCCTTCCCGCTCATTACTAAGATCTTTCGCCCAACCCGCGCCAGATTAGTCTCAATCATCTTATCCTGTTGAGCCCTCTCAAAATCGCCGGGGGTATTAATTCCCGCATTTTCCATAACGCTCCTAACCCGGGTAAACCGGCACCAAATTGAATACTGACTATTGAATATTGACTATTTGTGGTATCGCTTCGCTCTGTCTTTTCGAAAAAAAGCAACAGAATTCCTTAAATATTCAATGTTCACTATTCAATATTCAATAAAAAGGCCTCCCCACACTATATCCTTGGCACTATGGGGAGGCCCCTTATAAATTTACAGGCTCTTACCGTCTACACACGGTCCAATATCTTCAATTTCGAGTCAACACTGCTGAATACCTGTGTCTGCCTGAGTACTTATTCATCCGGTATCCAGCATCCCCGCCTAAAAACGGGATCTTCGACCAGCAACGCTTCGCCCTTACAACTCAAGCCATGAATCCGAATAGAGAGACTGGCCCAAAATAACCTTTGCTGTCTTCACATAATCGGCCAGTTTCCAATTATCATTGGGCTCGTCGGCCAGCCCCTTTTCGTCAACATCTTCACCATCCATCACCTTGTGGATAAGTTCTACAATGTCAGGCCGTTCTCCCCTTGCAAGGGCAACCAGGCCATCATCGTAGGCATCAGCGATGACAGAATACATGGTCTTTCTCTCCAACATAACCATATAGGTCTGATTCAGGATCGGCCGCAAATTGTCCGGAGGACCATTGGATATATTGGACAGGCCACATGTGGATTTGACACCGGGGAACATATCCTGAAGCATCTCTTGAAAGGCCATCAGGCTCAATGCCTGCGGCTGCTGAATATTGACCGGGGTCACGATCCCGTCCACAAAAATATCTTCGTTGGGAACACCGGCCTCATTGGCCGCATAAATTAGTTCCGCGGCTAAGGCCCCCCGTTCATTTTCATCCCTTGGCAGCCCTTCCGGTCCCCACATGAGCGCGATCATGTTGGCCTTGTATTTTACGGCCAAGGGAATCATATTTTCATACCGCTCAGGTCTGCACATAATCGAATTGATAATGGCCTTTCCCTTACAGGCGGACAGGCCCGCTTCCATGGCATCGATATTGGATGTATCGAGACAGAGTGGGATCTCATCTCCTATGGCATCCTGGACCGTATTGACTACGAACTCCATCAGCTCAGGCCCACCCTTTCTCGCCGGACCTAAGTTTATATCGATCCAGTCCATCTTCTTGTCCTTTTGCCGCTTGGCCTCCTCAGCAATGGGACCCGGGTCCTTTTCCTTAAAGGCCCTGCCGATAATCGTATTAATTACATTTAGATTTTCACCAATCAAAAACATGGGCACACTCTCCCTTCTATATTATTTATTGGTTTTGTTGGGTTCGTGGGGTGTATTCGGTCTTGAAATAATATACCCCACAAATTCTCCAATTATCCTATTTTGCCATATCCTTCAAGAATTTCGGTAACAGAGAAGCATCTCTGGGACCGATACTAATTTCCCAATCAGGCAGTTCCTCTTCCATCTCACCGCTGATGGAGGCCGCATAGCCGGGAATAATGATCTTCCTGTGGGCAATCTTGTCGGCAATGCCGCACTTCTTAACAAACATGCCTACCACGTCTCCGGAGAACTTTCCTGCTGCCCATGCCGTCATAACGGATAATCCTTCCGTGTCCATGATAAGAAGCCAGCTTGGTACTCTGCTCCCTTCAACTTCGCCACTGACAATAAAGTAGGTCAGGGAGAAATTGGTGGTCACAAGTACCGGAGAATTTTCGTCCGGGGCGCCGATCTCGTAAATCCCCTCTGTCACGGTCATGGGCCGTTGCGGATCAGTGAAGATATTCAGCCTCTCAAGGAGGAGCGGGAAAAGATTCTCACCCTTGAAATCGGACAGGACCACAAGCCCCGCATACTTGGCGATCAACATGGAGGCAATAAGGGTCTCCATATCTAAGTTGCCTGCCATTTCACAGGGAAAGGTTATCGTCGGGAAACCTAAAGATTTATTGGCGGCCTTAAGTGGAGCCCTCCTAATGGCCAACTGATCCTGAAAGAGCTGCTTCATCTCCCTTGCGCCTGAATCCAGGACAAGGTCCTTCAGACCCATCCCTGTCAGTTTGTCGCTCAGGACAATCAGGTCATCCATATTATCCGCCTTCACGGCGAGAGGAAGCCCTGTCTCTTTGGCAAGAGCACCCATCTCTTCTGCATTATCGGCCGTGGCAGCATAGAGGAGCGGCTTCTTGAAGGCGCAGGCATCAACCGCTCCCTTCATGGCCTCCACATTATCCGTCATCAGGACAAGGCCAAACTCGGACTCTTCGGCTATTTTTTTTGCCGTTGCAGCAAAGGCGGCCCCATCACCGTCGGCATCTTTCAAGGCCACCAATTCCGGTCTAAGATTGAGGCCTACCCTCTCATACTGAAGGGCATTCCACTCTTTCAGCTTCTTATCAAGGGCCTTTGAATCCATATTTGAGGAAACCATGGCCGCAAGAGCTGTTGGATTAAAAAAAGTCTTTTCATGCCTGAACATTACGGTTTCACCGCCGGCCTTAAAGGCCCTTGTCCCGGCACCAATGGCAACCGGCCTGATGGGCGGGGCAGATGCCTCTGCCAATTGTTCCCTGGCCTCATCAGACACGTATGGGCAAGCATCCAATTCTGCCTTACCCGCGGCCAGATTCATGGCAAAGGCTAAGCATGTGGGAACGCCGCACTCTGCGCAGTTCGTTTTAGGCAACATCTTAAATATCTGAATTCCAGTTAATGCCATATCGCACTCCTAAAATATTGGGACGCAGATTCACACAGATTTTGTAAAACCTAAAAATCTGCGGTTATCTGCGTCCGAAAATAAATTTGGTTTACTCCTCTACCTATACAAGAGGATCCATCTTGAGGGCCGGATGTCCCACCTTTTCGAGGAAGGGAAGGATCTCCTCCTCAGTGATACCCACGGTCTCATCCGCAATCATATCGTAAAGATCAGGAACACCCATTTCCGCACCACGTTTTTCAATGCGCTCTTTAATTTCTTCCTTGAGCATCTTGGGCATCCAGACCATACGGAGCAATCCCCCATCGCCGAGGATGAACTTACCCTGGCCAATATTGTACTTGGAATGACCCACAAATCCCGGAGTAGACAATCCTCCTCCCATAACACCGGCAAGTGTGGTGAACTTCATCCCGCAGGGTGTTTCTCCTGCGTAGTCCCTGCCAACGGTCATGACGCCGTTGCAGGCGGGAAGCATTGCGGCGATGCATTCACAGCACCCGCATGTGGTCATAGGATCAACCACCATGGAGTAGAAATTATAATGGGTCACATTACCCCTTGAAGCCTTGTATACAAAGTCATTGACGCCCTTCCACTGGCCTAACACCGGGTCAATACACTCACCCTTTTCTATGGGCTGGTTGGGGCCTGTCGGGTTAATCTCATAGGCGGCCTTACAGTCCATCCAGTTGTAGGCGCCGCAAAGACCTGTTCGCTCAGGGCTTACACTGCACACATGGTTGGGGGCAAAGGACTGGCAGAGGGTGCAGGAATAATATGTCTCCACATCCTCATCCTTCATCTTCTCAACACGCCCATCCCTCTCCTTATATTCGGCCCTCGCCCTTTTTGTCAGTGCATCAACATCCTT
>JAOZQV010000196.1:0-4500 GCA_029932035.1 Deltaproteobacteria bacterium
GGTAGCCGCTCCGGGTCATAAAGTCAAGCAGGGAGATGAGGGATTTTTACACTGTTCCGTGCATTGACATACAGGCCTTGATGCCCTAAGATTGTTGCCGTCATAAAATCAAATTTCCACGCTTGGAGGAAGATGCCCTATGCATCTCAATAATCTTACACTTCTTCACGAAGAATACCCGACAAAAGAGTACTATCCTTTCAACCTGCAGGTCCTCCGTCAGACCAGGAGCATTGACTTCCTCTCTCCGGTAACCTTTTTTGTGGGGGAAAATGGTACGGGAAAATCGACACTCCTGAAGGCCCTCTGTCAGAAATGCGGCGTCCACATATGGCGGGGGGTTCAAGGGGCCCGGTTAGAGACCAACCTGTATGAGGAAGATCTCTATAAGTTTATTGAAGTCGAGTGGAGCAATGGAAGGGTCCCGGGGTCTTTTTTCGGGTCAGAGACATTCCGGGATTTTGCCCAGTGCTTAGATGAGTGGGCAAAGGCAGACCCTGAAATGCTAAACTATTTCGGGGGCAAATCCCTTATTACCCTGTCCCATGGTCAATCCCTCATGACCATGTTCAGGGCCCGTTACCGGATAAGGGGACTCTATTTCTTGGATGAACCCGAGACCGCCCTTTCACCAAAAAGCCAGCTGGAATTGCTTAAAGTTCTGAGAGATATGGGAGAGGCTGGGCACGCACAATTCATAATCGCTACCCATTCCCCTATTCTCTTGGCCTGCCCTGGGGCGGATATCTTTAGCTTTGATGAGATGCCTGTGCAAAAAATCAGCTACGAAGAGACAGAACACTACTTAGTATACAAGAACTTCATGGAGGATAGAGAGAAGTATCTGAAAGAGATGTAACGAGACCGGTTTTATTTCTCCCTGATCAGGACTCTTTTGCGGTCCTTTTTTTTGCCTGTTCAATCAATTCTAACAGAGAGGCCATTTTAGTTGTTTTTGGTTTTGTAAATGCCTTTTCCCACTCCTCGGGTTTAAGTTCTTCCCTCAGATATTCTTCCACGAGAAAATGCGAATACCAGCAATCAAGTGTCTTAAAACAGGGCAGACCCTTATTTTCTATCCGGCAGAAGGAAAAAGCGATTTGATGGCCTAATCTCGGGCAGCGGATCATATAATCATCACCCGGCGGAGAGCTCTCTCTTTTCATGATATTCTCTTTAACAAAAATACTACCGAAGGCCGAGGTGTCGACCTCCGGTAGGGGTGGTTAAATCTGTGATCAGGAATTAGAGATTTCCTGCCCTGTACTGTTTTGGTTTGGGGAGAGGCTCGATGTCTGCCAGCGCCCTCTTGATGTCCTCTGCAGGCAGGGGGTAATCTTCTAATTGACCCTCAAAATAAGCCTGATAGGCCGCCATGTCCACTAAGCCATGACCGCTCCAGTTAAAGAGGATGACCTTTTCTTTCCCTTCCTCTTTTGCCTTGAGTGCCTCGCGAATGGTCATGGCAACGGCATGGTTGCACTCGGGGGCACTGATGAATCCTTCGGTTCTGGCAAATGTAACGCCTGCCTTGAAGGTTTCCAGTTGATGAATAGCCACAGGTCTGATCAAATCGCTAACGATGAGCTGACTGATAATAGGGGCCATCCCGTGATACCGCAGCCCGCCCGCATGGATAGGCGCCGGCACAAAGTTGTGACCGAGGGTATGCATGGGAAGGAGGGGGGTCATCTGAACCGTGTCCCCAAAATCATAGGCAAAGGGTCCTTCAGTCATTGTGGGGCATGAGCTTGGCTCAACGCCGATGATATCGATCTCTTTGCCGTGGATCTTGTCACAGACAAAGGGTAGGCAGTTCCCGGCAAAGTTGCTGCCCCCGCCCGCGCAGCCGATCACCACATCCGGGTAGTCCCCGGCAATGGCCATCTGTTTCTGCGTCTCAAGACCGTTTATGGTCTGATGCAGCATCACATGGTTGAGTACGCTGCCGAGAGAGTACTTGGTGTTTTCATCCCCGACCGCGGCCTCAACCGCCTCGCTGATAGCCATACCGAGACTTCCGGGACAATCCGGGTCTTCGGATAGAATTTTCCGACCGGCCTCGGTTTCATTGCTCGGACTTGCCACGCATTCGGCGCCCCATGTCTGCATCATAAGCTTTCGATACGGTTTATGATTAAAGCTGATCTTCACCATATAGACTTTGCACTCCAGCCCAAAAAAAGAACAGCACATGGCGAGAGCGCTGCCCCACTGTCCCGCACCGGTCTCTGTGGTGATCCTCTTGGTGCCGGCAACCTTGTTGTAATAAGCCTGCGCAATCGCAGTATTCGGTTTGTGGCTCCCGGCCGGGCTCACCCCCTCGTTCTTGTAGTAGATCTTGGCCGGGGTATCGAGGTATCTTTCAAGGTCGTAGGCCCTGTAAAGGGGTGTGGGCCGCCATATGACGTACTTCTCTAAAACTCCTTCCGGGATATCTATCCATCTCTCCGTGCTCACCTCCTGCTCAATCAGGTTCATGGGAAAAATGGGGGCCAGGTCATCAGGCCCAACGGGTTGACCGGTCCCCGGATGGAGCGGTGGCTCCATGGGTGTAGGCATATCTGCCATAATGTTGTACCATTGACGCGGCATTTCCGACTCGGGTAAAAAAATCTTTTTGACCTCCATGACTCCTCCTTGTCTCTGTTTAAGTTGTTATTAATTCAATCCGCGACAAGCAATACCACGGATCGGCCTTCAGGATCAGGGATGAATTAACTTCACTATCTCTTAATCATAATCTTAATCATAATCATAATCTAAATCTTAATCGAAAAGAGTTGAAGGCTAACTGCTTTGTTCCACAAAGTCAAGTCAAGAAATAAAGACTGATTTTAGTTCATCCTGGATGTATTTGAGCCGGTCGACCTCATCCTCTCCGATCATCTTGTCCACCTCACCGGACTTTATCCGTTTCCGCAGAGCCTTGAGCTCATTTTCCAGATCGATGATGGTGTTTATCATGGGCGTTTTCATGTCAGTCACCTCTTCCCCGGCCGGCAGCTTTTCTACAACAACCTCTTTCGGCTTGAGGATAAGCCTCTCCTTCCACTTGGGGATATGAGCGATCAGATTGAGCCTTTCCTGGATCTTCTCTGACAGGGCCTCGCTTGCAGTCGCCTCCCCATGAACCACAAAGACCTTGGGATTCGATTCAAAATGAGAGACCCACTCAAGGAGATCTCCTTGATCGGCATGGGCTGAAAAGCCGCCAATGGTAAACACCTTTGCTCTAACTGCAACGTTTTCTCTGAATATCTTGACCTGTTTCGCCCCGTCAACAATCTTGCGGCCGGTAGTGCCTTTTGCCTGGAACCCGACAATTACAAGACTTGCGCCCTCTCTCCAAAGATTATGCTTCAAATGGTGTTTTATCCGCCCGGCAGTGCACATGCCGCTCCCGGCAATAATAATGGCAGACCCCGGCCTCTCGTTGATGGCCATTGACTCTTTTGTGGTAGACGTAAACCGGAGGTTGGGCATGCCAAAGGGGTCGTAACCCGAGTCCACTATGGCCCTCGCCTCTTCATCATAGTACTTTTTGTTTCGTCGGAAGATCTCAGTAGCCTTGATAGCCAAAGGGCTGTCCAAGTATACCGGGATATCAGGAATAAGACCGTCACGCAGGAATTCACCGAGGATATAGAGGATTTCCTGGGTCCTTTCCACGGCAAAGGCCGGGATTATGATCTTTTCACCAAGAGATACACTGTATTGAATAGCATCAATTAGTTCTTTTTTGCTCCCCTCGACGTCACGATGCAGGCGGTTGCCGTAAGTAGACTCAACAAACAGGTAATCGGCATCAAAGATCTCATGGGGATCCCTGACAATTAACTGGTCCTTCCTTCCCAAATCCCCGGAAAAAACGATCTTAAGTGTTTCTTCCCCTTCTTCCACCCACAACTCTAAGATAGAAGAGCCTAAGATATGCCCCGCATTCCTAAGCCGGGCCTTCATGCCAGGCTCAACCGTGACGATATTATCCCTCTCAATGGGGCTCAGCAGTTGCAGGCTTGCCTCCGCATCCTCTGTGGTATAGAGAGGGGTTATATCCCTTTTCGCCTGTCGTTTATTCTTACGCGTCTGCCACTCTGCGTCCATCTCCTGGATGTGGGCCGCATCTAAGAGCATAATCTCGCAGAGTTCCGCTGTTGGGGGGGATGTGATGATCTTGCCCTTAAACCCATCCTTGACTAATTTTGGAATCCGACCGCTGTGATCCACATGGGCGTGGGTCAGAAAAAGGGTCTGAATCTCCCCTGGATCAAAACCCCACTCTTCCAGGTTGCGGCTCTCCATCTGCCTTCCGCCTTGAAAAAGCCCGCAATCCACAAGTATCTTCTTGCTGTGAGGCGATTCCACGAGGTAGCAGGATCCTGTCACGGATCCTGCTGCACCAAGGCATGTAATCCTAATCATATTGATCTCCTTTCACTGGTCGGGTTGCGGGTTTTTCAATCGACAATCATCAATAATCAATATTCAATCCAAGAC
>JAOZQV010000196.1:4600-6989 GCA_029932035.1 Deltaproteobacteria bacterium
CGGGTTGCGGGTTTTTCAATCGACAATCATCAATAATCAATATTCAATCCAAGACCGGATGTCGATATTCCTTTCCCAAATAGTTCCTGAGCACAAGGACGTCGCCATCCCTTTCCACTACGTATTCAGGCAGGAGCGGGATCTTTCCCCCCCCGCCCAGGAGATCAACGGCAAAATGGGGCACACACAGACCGGATGTGTGTCCCTGAAGGGACGCCATGATCTCAAGCCCCCTGTTGAGGGGGGTCCAGAAGTGTGCGGTTCCTCTTGCAGGGTCTGCCTGAAACAGATAATAGGGCCGGACCCGGATTGTCAAGAGTTTCTGCATCAATGTTCTGATGATCTCGGAGTCATCATTAACCCCTTTAAGGAGCACTGTCTGGCAGCCTAAGGGGATACCCGCATCGGCCAGTCTATTGCACGCTAAGGAGGACTCGGGGGTAATTTCATCAGGATGGTTAAAGTGGGTGTTGATATAAAGCGGCTGGAAACTCCCTAACATACGGGCCAATTGTGGGGTGATTCTCTGTGGGAGGGTGCAGGGGACCCTCGTGCCGATCCGTATAATCTCCACGTGGGTCATGGATCTCAGGTCCCGCAAGATGTGGAAGAGTTCCCGAATTTCTAAAAGGAGAGGATCCCCCCCTGAAAGGAGCACATCCCTGATCTCCCTGTGACCCCTGATATAGGCAAGACCCTCCCTGATCGAGGACCTGGTCACCATGGAGGAACGGCCGACCTTTCTCTTACGGTTACAAAACCGGCAATACATGGCACAACAAGAGGAAATGAGAAACAGGACACGATCCGGATACCTGTGGGTCAATCCCGGAACCGGGGAGCATCCCTCCTCATTCAGGGGATCATCAAAACCCGCGTCATTAAGGATTTCCCTAAGATCCGGGACGCACTGTTTGTAAATGGGGTCATCTTTCTCTTTTATCAGGCTTAGATAGTACGGGTTGAGGCGCATCGAATATCGGGCAACCACCTTTTGAAGAGGAGCTCTGTCTATTTCAATGGATGTTGGCAGGGCATCAGGGGTCGTGATGCTTTGAGAAAGGATCTGTTTCCATGACGAGCCTCCCCGGTAATCCATATCCATGGCTTTCACGAGAAGACCTTTTCCCCTATCTGTCGTAAAGAAGCTCGGCTAATTCCGATAATCCAAGCCCTTCGAGTAGTTCCCTTTCCGGCACCCCCTCTTTATTGAGTCTCCTGAGCTCATAGAACTCCTTCAACATCAGATCCATATCAGGAATGCTTCCCTCTGTGGGGCCGGTGTCCATGATGGTCATGAGCCTCTTTGGTAAAACATCGTGCTCCGCCCTGCCCCCGAACAGGTTGGACAAACCCCGCTTTATGTACCAGATCTTCCGCCCTAACTGTATCGTTTCGTCAAGGGTGTAATCAAATCCCGTGACGTGATTTACCATATCCACTGCCTGGGTGGCATTCAGGATTGCCGCACCCAAACTACAGAACCCGGCACAATGGGAAAAAAACATCCCATAATCCTGATACGCGATATTCACCTTAGCCTTGCCTTCACTGCTCGCTCCGGTTATTTCATCTGCCAACTCCGGGATCTCAGGCAAATACATGCCAAGACCTTCGACCGGATAAACGAGGCTGGCCACGTGGCATGCCCCCCTCGACGAGACAGCATAAGCCAAGCCATAGCTGTGTGCGGCCCTGGGGTCATGCATAGGGGCTTCAAGACCCTTGACCGTAGTCAGGAATTCCAAGGCTTTTCCGCCAATCTTTTCCGCCGCTTTGGCGCTCCCCTCGGACAGGATTGCACCAATCCCCTCCCGCTTCCCTATCTCTTCCACCATGGCGACAATCGCCTCTGAATTGCCCCATGTGAGATTTAGACCATCGGTATCTTTTTCATTTATCAGACCGTTTTCAAAGCACTCTACGGCAAAAGCAATGGTCGCGCCGCACGTGATGGTATCCATACCGTAGCGATTGCAAATATCGTTTGCCTTGCCAATAGATTGTATGCTGGCATTCAGGCACATGGTCCCAAAAGCGGCTATGGTTTCATATTCAGGACCCGGCCCTTTTGCAAATTTGAAGGCCCCCTCCTTGACCTCTGCCTCTCTTTTGCACGCCACCCCGCAGGCATAGCACGTGCTGTTGCCGGTCAGGATTTTTTCTTCATAGGCTATGGGTCCGATTTCATCAAATAGCTCCCAATCGCTCTTCTGCCAGTTTTTCATAGGAATGTCTCCGGATATGCTGCCAATATCCATGTGTGACGCAGTCCCGAAAGCACGCAATCCTTCTGTGGTAATATTCCCATCATAGAGTTCCTTGAGCTCTTTGCGGAGATCATCAAACCTGTCAGGATGTTCCACCTCGAGTTTTCCGGTTCCCCTCA
>JAOZQV010000197.1 GCA_029932035.1 Deltaproteobacteria bacterium
AACCCGTTTGTCTATACGTGTCTCAGGCATGCTTTTGTTGCTCCTCCATCTATATAATTATCCTATCTATCTGTCCTTCTTGCTTACACCGTTCGCCGCCATAAATTTTTCCAGCGTCTCATAGGGCTGTGCACCAACTATTTTATCCTGATTGATCACGAATGTCGGAACGGCCGTAATCCCCCTCGCTTTCGAAATTGCCCAATCCTCATCCACCGGATCCTTAAAGGTCCTTGTCGAAAGAACGATCTCAGCCTCTTCTCGAGGGAGTCCCACCGATACAGTCAAATCTAAAAGCACCGGAATTTTTGCGATGTTTTTACCATCTACAAAGTATGTCTTAAAGACCGCCATATTAAATGCATCCCCCCTGTTTTTTGATTCGGCCCAGCTCCCCAATTCCTGGGCAAGACGGCTGTTATAGGTTTTTTTTCTCTCTCCGAAAGGGAGCCCCAGTTCCTCAGCTTTGCTTTTCAACTGTTGCATAATTTGATTTACATCTACGGGGTAGTTTGCAAAGAGCTTTTCAAGAGAAAGGCCTTCCTCCGGTGTGTCCGGGTGAAGGGGAAAGGCCCGCCACCGCACCGCGATTTCGTATTCGTTTTTGAGCTGATCGATACTCCCGGTAACGAAGTAGCACCACGGTCAGATGTAATCGGAAAATATCTCAAGTGTTAAAGGTATGGGCATATCTCATCTTCCCTGTGTAACGTTAGTGTTTATTCGCCCAATTGTGTGGGAAGCGATATCTGAAAGGTTGTCCCATCCGTCTCTGTGGAGGTGAAGGAGGCGGTTCCCTTCAGGTATCGCTCGGTCAACAGCTTTATGCTGTAGGTTCCCAGACCCCTTCCCTTCCCCTTGGTTGAAAACGAACGCTGGAACACCTGCAACTGACTGGTCCTGGGCATGTGGCCCTGGTTGTGCACCCATAATTTTACACTGTTTTCTCTTCTCCCGCCGCCAATGGTCACGGTCTCACCGGCGGAAGCGGCCTCAAGAGCGTTCTTCAGCATGTTGACCAGGACGCGCCTCACCAACGTCCGATCTGTTGAAAACGCCATATCTTCTGTGTCCGGTTGAATAACAATGTGTCGATCCTGAGATACCTCGTGGTTTTCGTACAGGTCAGAGACTTCTTTCAGTAATTCATTTACATGAATCTTCTCCGGCTCAACGGCGAGATCGCCGGTCTCTGCGACGCTCAATGCCCGCTGGGTGTTTATTTCTTCAATAAGGGTACTTGCGGCTGTCTCGATCATGTCCATTAATTCTGCTGCCTCCTGAGTATCTTCCTCCTCCTTCAAGAGCTCTGCCAGACCTCGAACGCCCCCTGCAGTATTTAAGACATCGTGGAAAAAGATCCGTTCAAGGACTCTCCGCCGTTTCTCATGGCTGATGTCTTGAACCACGAAAAATATGAATTCTTTTCTATCCATATACGGCCCAGCCCATATCCTCAGATCCAGGGACTCCCCGTCGCGGTTGGTGATACGGCACTCTTTGATATTTTTCTCACCGTCGATGGCGGCAAGAATCGCATTTACCGCACCACAGGTTCTGCAAAATTCTGTGGTGCCACATCCGCCTTCTGTTTCATGGGCGTGGATACAATTCAGGACTTCTCCGGGTCTGAGCCCGTAAAACTCTTCAGGGCGTTTCCTCCCAACCAGATCCAAAAGTGCTTGATTGGCAAAAACGATCTGACGATGCTTGTTGAGCGCTAAAAAAATGTTTGGGAGCGCATCGGAAAATCCCTTTAAGTAATGTAGTTTGGAAAAGAAAACGGACTGTGCTTGAATTTCTTCGGAAGAAGCCCTTTCGGCGGGCGCATACTGCGTGGGGATGGCTGACGATTCCATTTAGACCTCCTTGAGTTTTTGTCCCCGGTCCGTCAGAAACGACCTTCGCGCCTGACTTCGCATGAGGGTCCCGATCTCTTTCTTAAAGGAAATCGGTAATGTAAGGGTTTGTCTCCTGTTCACGGGCTAATGTTGAAACAGGCGCGTCGCCATAATCGTGTCCCGGCCAGACCCGGGTTTCGGGCGGCAGGGTAAGAAGCTTTTTGAGAGAGCCGAGCAGGATGTCAAGAGAGCCACCCTTAAGGTCGGTCCTGCCAACCGCCCCCACAAAGAGTGTATCCCCTGTGAAGAGGTTTCCCTCTCCATAGAGGCAGACGGAACCGGGTGTGTGACCCGGTGTATGAATTACCTTCAGACCGGTCTCCCCGATTTTCATGAAATCTCCGTCATTGACCAGTATATGCGCCTCTGGCGAAGGTCTCTTGCCCATTACCATGCTGAAGGCCCGGTTCAGTCCCCTGAGGATCTCGTTAGCGTCCTCCTGGTGTACCACCAGATCGGCCCCGGTTTTTGACAAAACTGCCCGGTTACCACAGGTATGATCTGCGTGGCCGTGGGTGTTGACGACGTATTTGATCCTGAGCCCCATACCAGTCGCTTTAGAAATGATTTTGTTCTCGCTGCCGCCCGGATCAATTATCAGACCCTCTTTTTCCTTTTCACAGCCCACAATATATGAAAAGACCGCCATGGGCCCCACCAGCATCTGTTCCACAAGCATGGTTGTCTCCCTTTTATTTTGAAATTATAGCCATTTTTGAGGAGAGGCGTCAAGTCACAGACCGACATCGGGTGTGTTCTTTGCCACACTGAGCTTCCAATCGGGTTCACGTTTTTCCAAGAATGAGGCCACACCTTCCTGAGCGTCCGCCTGGGAAGAGGTCCACCCGAACATGCGCGACTCCTTAGCGCCCAGTTCAGCAAAGGATGCGTTTAACCCTCTCCAGAGCAAACGCTTTGAAATCGCCACGGAAACCGGAGCGGCACTTAGCACTTCGCGGGCCCGTTCTAAGGTTGCTTCAAGCACCCGGCCGGCTGGCAAAGCAGCGCTTGCCAATCCCAGGCCAACGAGTTCGCGGCCGCGGATCATTCGACCGGTGAACAAAAGGTCAGCCGCATTTGACAGACCTGCTATCTGGGGCACGATTTTGTGCGACCATAGTTCCGGAAGCACACCGCGCCGTACGAATGCAAACTGCACTTTGGCGTCTTCGGCCACGATCCGAACGTCACAGGTCATTGGGTAGGTAATACCGACGCCGATAGCGTGCCCGTTGATCGCTGCGAACACGGGTTTGCGAATCTGCCATGGGAAGGGACCGGCATAACCTTGGTATCGGCGCTCTTTCTCTCTCAGAACATCATCTTTTTCCCTTGAAAATTTATCAAAAGTCTCGTCGCCCGACGACAGATCAGACCCCGCACAGAAGGCGCGACCGGCACCGGTTACCACAACGGCACGAATTTGATCATCTTCGTCACAGCTCAGCATGGCATGGCCGAGCTCCGCCGACATGGTGTGGTTCCAGGCGTTTAAGCGATCCGGACGGTTTAATGTTATGGTTGCGATACGATTTTCAACTTCGAAAAGAATCGTCTCATAATTCATATTTATCTCCCTGGGTAATTGCGAATGGTTGTAATCCGTTGGCCTTGAGGCATTCCTACAGATCCTGACGTTTTTGACTGCCTGCAAGGATTTGCGCCACCCCGTCATATCGTGCAAGGGAAAGGGATCATATTTACTCTTGACTCTTGTTTATTGATAAAGTGTTCAGTTGTCAGCGGGTGGCGTTATGATTTGTTGATTTCAAGCAATGCCCCTTCTCTCAGCCATGAATGCCATTTGCCCTGCGGCATTGGCAGGGGGCGTGCGGCGCAGAGCTTCAGGTTTCGGGGTCAATTGAATGGCCTCCTCCGGGCAGGCTGCTACGCAGAGGCCACACCCTATGCATCGGTCCAGGTTGATTTCGGCCAATTCATCCTCATTCATTCTAATGGCTTCCATCTGGCACCTTTCCAGACAGGTTTCACAGCTGCTGCATTCATCCTGATCCACCACAGCGAAATAGTTGGAAAAGACCATTTCCGCGGGTTTGGGGTGCCTGTTCAGGGAACTCAGGACGCCGCAGCAGTCACTGCAGCAGTTACACATCCCTCCCGGATTCACGGCCGTAGCCGGCTGGGTAACCAGGCCGGCCTCCTGGGCTTCAGTCAGTATCCTTATTGCCTCATCCGCCCCTATCTCACGTCCCATACCTTTGTCCACATAGTACTGACCCATGGACCCGAACATAAAACAGGCCTCAAGCGGTTTGCCGCAGCCCTGGTCAATTAGCAGTTTCTGCTTTCTGCAGATGCAGTCGGTAACCACGATCTTGCCGGCTTTTCTGAGTATCTCGCTCGCGTCCTCGTATGCAGCCACATTGTGCAGGACCTCTATTGTGCGCTGAACAGGGACCGTACGCAAAAAAGCGGCCGCCCCACTGGATATGGCGTTATGGAATCCCTCCTGTATGTATTTCTCCACCAGGCCGGCCATACGGCGGCTCAGATTTGCTATCTGAAACTCGAACAGGCCGTGTACAAACGGAATTGCCCCGTATTTGACCATATTCCCTTTCTTCAAACGAAACACGAGCCCCTTTTTGTACATGCTGCTCAGTTGTGCGGCAACTTCATCGGACGGCCTGCCTATACGACGAGCCACATCTTCCGGTGTCTCGAGCTTCTGTGAAAGATTCAGGAACATCCCGACATCTTCTTCAGTGAAAAGCTCTTTCAAGATCTCCATCTCAATACCGGAATCCGTGGCTGGAAAGCCCAGCGAATATCCATCCAGCCGCTTCTGTAATTCCCTGAAAATATCGTCTGCCATTTTATCCTCCATAAAAAGGTTCATGACTACTCTTGATTTCCGATTTTCAATTTGTTCTTCTCCTTCGCCTCTTGCATACACTGCACTGGGTTCCCCTGAAAAATCGTGTCAAGGCATTGATTGCAAGAGATACAGGCCGGGCTGTAATTGCTATCTTTCCTCCATTTGTTCACGATGAAGGGTTCTCTTATGAAAGGACGACACAATGAGACAAAATCCGCCTCGCTTCCCTCAACAACCTCTTCCATGAGGGCAAATGTCCTCAGGCCGCCTACCATCATGACCGGTACATCCACCTTCCCTTTTATCTCTTTGCACCATCCTCGAAAATAGGCTTCACGCTCGGGTCGGTTTAATTTGGTTTTGAACTCGGTCCCCTCGTACCTCTTACCCCTCAGTCCTGAACTGATCTCGAGGGCATCAAATCCCCATTCGGCGAGATACCGGGCCGCCAATACCCCCTCACGAAACTCAAGCCCACCGGGAAAGCCATCCTGGACCCCGATTTTAATATGCACAGGGTAGTTTTCTCCTGCCTTCGCTCTGATATCTTTGAGTATTTCGTGGTGGAGGCGTAAACGGTTTTCCAGATGCCCCCCCCACTGATCGTTTCGACGATTCAGGTACGGAGAAAGAAACTGGCTAAGCAGGTAAGCGTGTGCCCCGTGCACCTGGACAGCATCAAAACCGGCCTCTCTCACCCTTCTTGCTGCATCTCCGAATGCGCTGACCACTTCAGAGATTTCCTCCCGGGTCATGGACCGGTATGGTCTTTTAAAGTACGGGTCATCATGGACAAACGAAGGACCTATGGCCTCAAGGTTTTTGGCCTTTAGAAATCTTGCGCTTTCTCTGCCGGCGTGGAACAGCTGGATTGCGATTTTAGCCCCCAAATTATGTACGGTGTCGGAGAGCTTTTTGAGGCCTGTGATACAGTGGTCGCTCGCCACTGAATTCTGGATCGGAGAAGTTTGACCGGAATCGTGAACATGGGCAATACCTGTAACGATAAGCGCCGCCCCGCCCCTTGCAAGGTCTTCAAAAAATTGGATCTGTTTGTCAGTCACCTGGCCCGTATGATCTGCGTAACCGTCATAGGTTGCCGACCTGACAAAGCGGTTCTTCAGTTCCATCCCCTTTATGACCATCGGTTCGAACAGAACGCTCATCATCCATCCCTTTCAGTTTTAGTAGCTATCCACTTTTTTAAGTGGAAAGATCCTTCCCCCGGTCACCTTAGCGCCCTTGTTATCATCATTTCTTCTTTGACTGAAGGGCCTCCATGAGTTTCTCACCGAGGGAGCTTACCGCAGCCCCCTTGCCCGAGGAAAAGCTACGCCAATCCCCCTCATCCCCTTCATCTCCTGGACCAACAGTGATCTTCCTTTCCCCGGCACTGATACGTTGGATCACCACCGTGATGGGGTCGCCGGGCCTCATTTTTTCGATCCCCCCCGGTTTGGAGGCCTCCCTCAAGGTTGATTTTGGAAGAAGACCGGTCACGCCCGGTTCCAGTGAGACAAAGATCCCGAATTTTTCCTGTTTCTCCACCGTCCCGTTTACGGACTGGCCCACCCGATACCGTTCCTCCACACCCGCCCACGGATCCCCCTCCACATCCCGGATGCTCAGGGAGATCCTCCGTTTAGTCATGTCTATCTCCTTGATCATTACCTGCACCGTATCGCCGGGGGAAACCACATCTTCGGGTCTTGAAATCCGGCGGGTATAACTTATTTCGCTGATATGCACCAACCCCTCAATACCGGGCTCCACCTCCACAAAGGCGCCGAACTCAAGGCATCTGGTCACTTTCCCCCGGACCGCGTCCCCCTCGCGATATCGCTGGTCTACGGTTTCCCAGGGGTCCTCAATGGTTTGCTTTATGGAGAGAGCGATCTTGAGCTGATCCGACTTTTCGCTGGGCTCTATGCCGATCACCTTTACCCTGACCGATTCCCCCACATGGACAACTTCATCGGGGTTTTCCACCCTGGACCAGCCCAACTCCGAGATGTGGATCATCCCCTCTACACCTGGGGCGAGTTCCACAAAGGCGCCGAAAGGCATGAGTTTCGTCACCCGGCCCTCCATGAGGTCGTCCATTGCCAGGTCCGCGTAGAAGGCTTGCCGGGCCTTCTCCACGGCTCGGTTCAAGAGCTTCCGTCTGGAAAGGACAATGTTGCGGCCATCCTCATCAAATTCGGTAATGAGGAATTCATAGGCCTGATCCAGGTATTCTTCG
>JAOZQV010000198.1 GCA_029932035.1 Deltaproteobacteria bacterium
ACTCTTAATCATAATCGTTTTGAGTAAGATTACGATTATGATTAAGAGTATGAAATAGGAAAGTTATTTCGTTCAGGCACTAAGAAAGAAAAATGACGCAGAAGCCCGAAAAAATAAACACCAATACCCGCTATTCTTTATGGTTTGTGGTGGTGGTTGCCGTATTTATAACCAGCCTGATTAGCGCGAATATAATTTCAGTGAAACTGATAGGGGTGTTAGGGCTGGTTTTGCCCGCAGGCGTCATCATATTCCCTGTCAGTTATATCACGGGGGATGTCCTGACCGAAGTGTATGGATATTCTGAGGCAAGAAAAGTCATTTGGTTAGGATTCCTCTCCAATCTCTTGGCGGTAATGGCTATCTGGTTGGTCCAAATCATTCCCCCGGTTTCATTCTGGGATGGACAAACCGCTTACGAACGAATATTGGGATATGCGCCAAGACTTCTAACCGCCTCTTTTTTGGCCTATCTTGTTGGAGAGTTCTTTAACGCTTATGTAATGGCAAAGATGAAAATAGCCACAAAAGGCCGCTGGTTGTGGACCCGTACCATAGCTTCCACATTAGTGGGCCAGGGGGTTGATTCCTTAGTGTTTATTATTTTGGCCTTTGCCGGAACCATTCCAACCAGGGCGTTGGTCTTTGCCATTATTACACAATGGCTCGTTAAATCCGCCTATGAGGCCGCTGCTACGCCTGTTACATATAAGGTGGTGGGCTTTTTAAAGCGACATGAAGGATTAGATGTCTATGACCACGACACGCATTTCAATCCATTGCTGATTAGACGTTGAAGTTCTTGAAGACCTCCTTGTATTGTGTTATAAAGCCATATGAATCTGCTTGACGTAATCATAATTGCCTGCATGGTCTTTTTGATAGTGCGCGGCATATTCCGGGGATTTATCCGGGAGATAGGATCTCTTGCAGGGGTCGTCTTAGGCATCTGGCTTGCTTCTCTTTATCAACCGCAGATGACGGATTTCTTGAAGCCCTTTCTTCCATCAGGGAAATTCCTTCCTTTGATCAGTTTTGCGCTTATTTTTTTGGTTATCCTTGTCCTCTGTAATGTTGTTAGCTGGTTACTGAAAAAATTAGTCAAGAAGATCTTTTTAGGCTGGGCAGACAGGACTCTCGGTGCGGCCCTGGCTGTCTTAAAGGGTGTTATCATAACCTATTTCGCCATTGTTTTGCTTACCTTTTTTGTCCCTTCGCAGTCAAATCTCATAGTTAATTCAAAACTGGCGCCCACCATTATCAATTCCTACCAATCCATCGTAGGACTCCTGTCTCCCGGTGCCTATGAGAAGTTGAAGAAGCAATTTGTCGAGCAGAAGGAAAGGATCGAGCAGGCCATTTCGGAAAAGATCGGGGGCGCCACCGGGACAGATGGACACAGATAGATTAGCAGGGGCAATGCGATCTCTCGTGGAATTGGTGGCCCGGCTCAGAGGTCCTGGCGGCTGCCCGTGGGATGCCAAACAGACAGATTCTACCATTAAGATATACCTCCTTGAAGAGGCCTATGAGGTCTTAGACGCTCTTGAAGGCTCATCGTCCGAGGAGGTTTGCTCAGAGTTAGGTGATCTTCTGTTTCAAATCCTTTTTTTGGCCCAATTAGCATCAGAGAGGGGGGAATTTGATTTCAATGAGATTATTGAAGGGATCACCGAAAAGATGATCCGCAGGCACCCCCATGTCTTCGGCAATACAAGGGTAGAGAGCGCTGAGGATGTTTCATCCAACTGGGTAAAGATAAAGAGGGCGGAAAACGGGAAGCCCAATAACACCTCGTTTTTGCTTCAGAGTATCCCTTCAGGTTTGCCGGCCCTTTTAAGGGCGCACAGATTGAGTGAAAGGGCCTCCAAGGTCGGGTTTGATTGGGCAAATAGGGGTGAGATCTGGGCAAAGGTCCAGGAAGAGGTTGAGGAATTAGGGTCTGCTATAAACGATGGGGATCAAGAAGGGATTGTCGAGGAGATGGGCGATCTTCTTTTTAGCCTGACGAATCTGGCAAGACACTCGGGCTCAAATGCCGAAAACATCCTAAGAAAGGGAAATCAGAAGTTTTTAGAGCGTTTTGAGAAGATGGAAGCGCGATTAGCCGATTCCGGAATAGGACTGGAAGAGGCCACCGTGGATCAGATGAACCGGGTATGGGAAGACGTGAAGGAAGATCAGGGGTAATTCTGTTTTGCCCAAGAAGAAGAGAAAAAGGGGGTTTTTACCCCGGATTCTAAAATGGATAGGGATTGCTCTGCTCGTTCTTGTGATTCTGAGTGTGTTAGAGGTGGCCTTGTTGAGGTTTATAAACCCACCCTTTACCATGATAACTGCCTGGGAGCAAATCCGGAACATGGGGTCCGGCAAGCAGGCAGCGTCTATAAAGGAATGGCGTCCGCTAAATGAGATAGCTCCCCACATCAGAAAGGCGGTTCTTGCCGCTGAAGATCAACGCTTTTTGTCTCATAATGGATTCGATTTTACGGAGATAAATGAAGCCATGAGAGATATAGTTTCAAAAAAGGGCTTCAGGGGCGCAAGCACTATTAGCATGCAGACCGCAAGGACCGTATTTCTCTGGCCCGCGAGAAGCTTATGGAGAAAGATCCTGGAGGCCTACTATACAGTCCTTGTTGAGATATCTTGGAGCAAGGAGAGGATCCTTGAGATCTATCTGAACACGGTGGACTGGGGAAAGGGAATCATGGGGGCCGAAGCAGCCTCAAGGGCCTATTTCCATATTTCATCAGCCCATGTTTCCCGGCGCCAGGCCGCCCTGTTAGCGGCCATCCTACCGAGCCCACACCGCTGGTCTCCAACCAACCCAAGTCCTTATGTATTGAAAAGACAGAGAAGAATCCTCAGGGACATGGGAAAGATGCCTCTAGTCTCCTATAGCAATTGAAAATTGAGAATTGAAGATTGACAGCCATGGAAAAATACTTTTTACATGGATTATTGAGGGATTTAAGGATTTAGTACCTATTTGTTCAAATCACATCATGTTTGCGCATGATTTACGCCATAGTTAAATTGACTATTTAAGGGATTCTATCGTTTTTGTTAGAAAGGACAGAGCGAAGCGATACCACAAATATTCAATATTCAATAGTCAATATTCAATTTGGTTCCGGCTTGTCCGGGTTAGGCATTTTCCCTTCTGACTATGCTATCGAACTTCATATACCGAATCCAGGGTATTAGTTTGAAATGGAAGCTCTTGATCCCCTTCCTCCTGTTTTCCTTCTTGGGGACTACGATGCTGGTATATATCGGCCTGAGTTCCCAGCAAGACCTCATTAAACAGGAAGAGCGAAAGGAGATCCTCGATTTCTACCACCTTTTTTTGACGAGGATCGGGCACAAGGGAGACCAGGCCCTTTCCATGGCCACCATCATAGCTCAGGATCTTCGGGTCCAGGCGCTATTGGCAAATAGAGATTTTGAGGTCCTTCGTGACTATGTGATGCCTTTATATGAACGCCTCAAAAGAGATTTCGGGATAAGGCAGTTCCATTTTCATACCCCTCCCGGGAAGTCATTTTTGCGGGTTCATGCCCCGGATATGTCTGGGGAGATGATCTCCTACAGAAAAGCGATCATGGATGTCATGAAAAGTGGCAGGGGAGTAGCGAGTCTCGAGTGGGGACTGACAGGCTTAGGCATTCGAGGGGTTGCCCCTGTATATTACCGGGGTGAGCTGGCGGGCAGTTTTGAGATCGGCTACCCGTTTGGAAGGCCTTTTTTGGAAGATCTCAAGAAGAGCTGGGGCGCTGATCTCACCGTATATGAAAAAAGGGGTGAATCCTACAGCCTTCTTTCAACCACTATGCGAGAGGTAAAGCCTTCCTGCCCGGCCAAACATCTGCCTGAAGATCCGCCTGAAAACCCGGTAATCGCGATTTCCCCATCCAGCCATCCAGCAAGCTGCATCTTAGTGGGACCCATAAGGGACTATTTCGGAGATGTGGTGGCTGTGGTGGAAATGAATGCAACCCGTTTGTCAATAGTAGGGCGATTATCAAAGACAAGAAATCTGATGATTTTTGTGGGGGTGGCAGGGATTTTGATCTCTTTTGCCCTGATATGGGCGGTTGCCATACTCTTCACCCGGCCCATAGAGGACATCGTAACCAAGGCCGAGGAGATAGCCGATGGGAAGAGGGAGACACGTCTGGAGTCAGGCCCTGACGATGAAATCGGGATGTTGGCCCAATCTCTGAATACCATGCTGGATTCCCTAAAAGAAAGAGAGCGGCAGATTGAGGATTATGCAAAGACCTTGGAGCGGAAGGTCCAGGAAAGAACCGCAGACCTGGTTTCTTCGGAGGAAAAATATCGCACCCTGGTTGATAATCTGCCGCTCAGTGTATACAGGATCTTATATGATGGGACCACGGAGTTCATTAATCCCTATTTCACCGAAAAACTCGGATATACCACCGATGAAGTGGTTGGGAACAGGAGGTTTTGGCAGGAAAAGATCTGGGGGTGTAACAGGGATCAGGGTGAAGAGATATTGAGATTGTTGAAGGAGAATTCAAAGGGTTTTCGCGTTGAACGGGAAGTGAGAGACAAGGAGGGACACAGGCTTATATTGATCGATCATGCCATTCCCTTCAAAGATGATGAGGGGAAGCTCAAATGGCTCGAGGGGATCATGGTGGACATTACCGAACTGAAAAAACTGCAGGAAACGGCGCTGCGAACCGAGGAGATCAAGGTCTTAGGCGAAATATCGGCACGGTTTGCCCATGAAATGAGAAATCCTCTGACAACTGCCGGCGGGTTTGCACGCCGACTGAGAGACTCCCTTCCTGAGGATGACAAACATCGAGAATTTGCGGGTATCATCGTGGAAGAGGTGGCTCGACTTGAGCACATCTTAAAGATTATCCTCTCTTCCATAGAACCGTTTACCCTTTCCGTGTCAAAAGTGGATCTGAACGATCTCCTCCGATCCTCGCTTAAGGATTTGAAAGAACAGATCGAGGCAAAAGGGATTGATCTAATAGAATCCCTTTCTTCATCAGTCACTAATATTCAGGGAGATGAGGAGTTGCTCAGAAAGGCATTTGATAATCTATTGAAGCACTCGGTCCTGTCCATGCCCGAGAGGGAAAAGCTTTTTGTCTCCACAATTATGGAAAACGAAAACCCGGTTGTTATAATCAGGTACAAGGCCCAAGGATTGGCGGAAGATGATCTGGAGCAGTTCTTTTTTCCCCGCTTTACAGGAAAAGACAAAGCCACCGTGCATGATCTGCCCCTTTCCAAGATCATCATCCACAGACACGGCGGTAAGATCGATGTCCTTCGCAAAGGAAAGGATATTGTGTTGAGGATCGAACTCCCTGCTGTTTTGCCTGGGGCCTGAAGAACAGGACTAAGGGCATGAAAAGCCGACAAAACAGCTTGGGAGATCAAATTGTCATGGTGTCGTAAAAAGTCAAAAAGCCAGGGATTTGGACTGATGAACTCAAGGCCAACTGTAAAACTCTTTTTCTTCCAGAACTCCAGGTCGATACCAGATTCCACCATACTTAAATCCAAAGGGTGGGCATTCTTCTTCGCCAGGGATAGCTTCTCCTCCAGCAAGAAAAGAGTATGCCTTCGCAAATAAATTATACTGATTAGAATCTAAGCTAAAATCGTCCAGAATTTCTTGGATTGCCTGGGAAAAGCTGATGAATTTCTTATCCTTTTTAATCATTGTCGTGGCGCATTATTATCAAGAAATGTTTTTTCCAGACTGTCCTTTTCATGTAAGTCCCGATTAAACAAGATATCCGGTCTTGAGAGCGAAAACGACTGTCAGATCTCCCCAAATCTCTCAAGTAGCTAATTCTCTTACCGAAAGAGAGTAAGGGGCTCCTTTCTGTGTGTCAAGCGAAAAGCGGGTGTACAAAATTCACATACCGGTGTTGGGACCATGAGATGGATTGACAGTATCCATGGATAGTTGAATGAAAACCCGGGCTTAGAGTCTCAAGCCTTAGCCCGGGACAGTGAAGATTAGGTCTGGCACTGTTCCGAATCTGGGACCCTCAAAACGCGGGGTTCATATAGGAAGTCCAGCATCGGACATTGGCAGAAATATCGGCATATTTGTGCCTATTTCTCGTCCAAAATCCCCCTCAATTTCTGTGATAATTCTTTCACCTTGATGGGCTTCCGAATAAAACCATTGCAACCTCGATCCAATATCTCAGTCGCTTGACCATTGATACCGTATCCACTGGATGATATCCTTCTGATTGGGCCTGATCTTCATTCGTAGACTTGATTATTCTGTTGCAATAGCATCATGCAATGCCGTATTCAGATCATCCATGCTGAAGGGCTTGGAAAGGGAACCACAGAAGCCGTATTCCCGGAAGTTACTAATGATAGGATCGTTCGAGTAACCGGTAGCAACGATCGCCTTAACGTCAGGATCAATCTTTAACAGCCTCTTAATGGTTTCAACCCCTCCCATACCGAAATTATTGGTTAAATCCAAGATAACTAAATCATAGGGCTTCCCTGATTCCATGGCCTTTCTGTACCTTTCAATTGCTTCAACACCATCTACAGCAACCTCCGCCTCATATCCGAGGTGTCTGAGCAACGCTTTAGAGACATCCCTCACCAGTTCCTCATCGTCCATAACCAGGATTTTTTCTCCCTGGGTTACGGATATTTCTGGTAGGGGTTTCTTTACGGGGGCTGCCCCGACAATCTCTTTTTCAGATGCGGGGAGGTAGATAAAAAAAGTTGTCCCAGTCCCTAATTCAGATTTCACAGTGATCAGCCCGTCATGTTGCTTTACAATTGAATCAGATATGGAAAGCCCGAGCCCCATTCCTTTTTGGGTACCCAGCTCTTTGGTCGAAAAATAGGGGACAAATATCCTTATAAGGTCTTCATCAGGTATACCAGGTCCCTGATCTTTTAAGGAAATCTTGACAAAATTGCCCGTCAATAAACTCAGA
>JAOZQV010000006.1:0-3718 GCA_029932035.1 Deltaproteobacteria bacterium
GGGCAAAGGCCTCTAAGAATTTTGGTTCCTTGGGGGAACCAAAATCGTACTGTCCGTGGTGACTCAGTATCAGGTGTTTCAATCGAATTGCCAGGGGCTCGGGAAAGTCTTGTAATCCCCTCAACTTCTCCTCCACCATTGACACGCTCAACACCACATGCCCGACCAACCTCCCTGCGTCCGTGTAGTTGATTTGGAGGTCGTATCCAAGTTCTTTTATCTTTCCTATATCGTGGAGAAATGCAGATGTGATTAACAGATCGCTGTTCAATTGCGGGTAATGTGCGGCCACCTGTATCGCCATCTGACAAACAGACAGGGTATGCTCTAAAAGACCACCCAAATAGCTATGGTGAAAACTTTTGGCTGCCGGCGCCTTCTTAAACCGGGCCACAAACTTCCTGTCTGCCAAAAAGCTGTCAATTAGGCCCTTTAAATTGACGTCCTGCACCCCCCTCAGGATCTCTTTTAGAGAACGTATCATCTTCGATGGATCTTCAAGGGTCGATTCTAAAAAGATCTCAGGGTCTGGTTTCTCCTTTACCGGATCAAGCCCTGATATCGTTATCTGTATCTGATCCCGGTAAGAACCGGCATGACCGGCAATCTGAATAATATCACCCTCTTGAAAGAGTGTTCCAAGCTCTTCAGCCCTTTCCCATACCTTGGCAGGGATCTCACCGGTTCTATCTGCTAAGGTCAGGCCCAGGAAGGATTTCCCGTTGCGGGTTTTCAGCACCCTCTTTTCCTTGACTAAGTAGCAGCCTGAAACCCTCTCCTCCTCTTGTATCTCTTTTATCCAGAGGTGTGGGGGCTGCATTGTTGAGTTTCCAGCCATACTAATCATCAAAGTCCCCTTCCGGGCCTTTATCTGTGTCTAATGAGGCTGCCCGCTCATGTATTTTGCTCTCTGTCCACTCGGCCGGATCCTCGATTCGCGTCCCCTTTGGACCCAAGTCATAGGAGTCTGCCTCGATGATCGCTTCAATAGCTAATGGAGCCGTGTCCCGGGCATTAAATACGTCAGTCAACAGATCGTAGACAAACACTTCCACTCCTTTTGACATCCTGTCACGAAAATCGCGGGGAAGGCCTAACAGCTTGTTCTCAAAGGGAAGGTTGAGCTTCTTGTAGTTACCCCCTTTAAGGCCTTCGGACTTTGCATAGGCGACCATTTTATCCCACATAGGGTCTGACATGCCATCTTCCGACACCTTAACAAACTCGCCGTTGTCATCCAAAAGCGCATTGCCGAACTCATTGACCTTGACACCCCACGAAATCATCTGGAGGGCGGTGGCCACATTGGCCTTGGTGGTCCTGGTGGTCTGGGCAATGTTTCTGAGACGTTCCGAGTTATTGCCCGATGTCCCGTGCTGGGCGCCCGAGATATTATACTGAGCCAGGGCATTATGAATCTCCGCTGTCAAGGGGACCTGAATACCCTCATCGCTCGCCTCAATGCCGTGGGTGGTTCCGTTATTCAGGGCGATCCAGTCGGGAAATATATCGTGTGCGTTAAGACCCTGGATTAGAAATAATGCCTCCTCTGGAGTGGAAAGGCCCTCCTTTCCCTTTATCTCGCCAACCTCGGTCTCATACCCTGCCCATTTGGGCAGATACTGGTTAAGTGCAAGGTTTGCCAGGAGATTTTCCTCATCAGGGAGGTGTGAAGCATCGATGGCAATAGAGGTAATGCCGGCATCAAACATGGAGGGGATTTCAGTCCTTGCCGCTTCAACATCCTGACTCCCCTTTATACCGTAATGATCTGAATGGATTGCAATAGGAACAGTGATATCGAGCTCATTCATTATTGCATCCACCTGTCTTGCGATGTTCCAGTAATTGACAGCACAATAGGCGGTGGCGCCTCCCTCGGATTTTGCGATTTCTATGATAACAGCCGCGTTTGCCCGCTGCGCAGCCCTGAGTACTCCGCGGATCACAAACTGATTTCGACCGTTGGCAGCTATGGTCATAGCCTTTCCCTTTTTGATCATGGCCCGGTCTATAACCTTGCCGCTTACAATCAATCCCCTGGAATTGGGGAATAATTCAACTATATTGGGCGGACGACCGATATCGAGAGCCTTTTCAAATTCCAAAGATGCATTTCCTCTATTTAGAGACATGACAGACCTCCTTTGTTTTTTAGCGAGTTAGCAATTAAATCTTGTAGAAAAAGATGAACGTCAAACATAGAACATCGAACGTCCAAGTAAGCGAAGACTCCGATCACGCCAAGGCGTGAAAAACAAACATCAACTTTAGGCATTTTAGGCACTTTAGCTCACTTTAGGCATTTCTTCGCCCAAGGCCCTCCATCTCCTTGATTATTTTTTTTTGGAGGACCGGATTATTTCCCGCCAGGCCCTTTGCCTTTTGAAAATGGAACTGAGCTTTCCGGATCTGGCCTAATCTTTTAAAATAGCGTCCAAAGTTATAGTGGGCAAGCGCTAATTTACCTTCTCTCCCGTAGCAAAGGCCCAAATGATAATAAACATCAATTCTTACAGGTTTGAGGTAGGAGAGTCTTTCGAAAAGTCTGAGGGCCTTACTGTTTTTACCTAAGCTTTCATAGGTTATCCCTAAGAGATAGAGGGCAGCCACATCCCGATGATTCAGTTCCAGGACCTTCTTCAACATTGTCAGGGCCTTCTGAGCCTGGTCATTCATCTGGTAGGCCTCTCCCAAGGTCCTCATGATTGGAATGAAATCAGGCCTCCCTTGGAGCGATTTCTCAAGCTCGCGAATGGCCTCGTCATATCTTCCTTCCTCCATATAGACCATCCCGAGTCCGAAATGGGGCAAAGGGGCATCCGGATTCTCTTCTAACTCTCTGTTAAACAGCCTTTTCGCATCGCGACGATCAAGGCAACTGGCAGTTATAACGGTTTTAAAGGCTGGAAACCGGCCCTTTAACAGGGCAGCCTCTTTAGACAGGGACCTCGGAGTATACTTAGTTAACAAGGCCTCTAAGTTGGACATCCTTTCAGGGCCAGTGGGATGGGTCAGGAGGTAAGCCGGGACCTTGCCCGTGCCTGTGCCCAGCCAGCTCCCCTTTTGGATCTTGTTAAGCGCCCGGACCATTCCCGCCGGATCAAAGCCCGCAGGCTCCATATATTTGTAACTGAGTTGGTCTGCCTGACGTTCGTCTTCGCGGCTGTAGTGAAGCTGTGCCTGCATCCCTGCTGCCAATGAACCCGTAATTAGGGCGCCTGCAGCTTCCCCTCCAAGCAGCATTCCCGCCAAGATTCCTGCTAATGTGGCCAGGCCGATATACTTGCTCTGCTCAATTCGTTTGGATAAATGTCTTGCTGAGATATGGCCTATTTCATGGCATATAACAGCAGCCAACTCATCAATATTATCCATGGCCTCTATTAAACCGGAAAAGATGAATATATGGCCTCCAGGGGCGGCAAAGGCATTCAAGGTGTTATCCCTGATGATGTAGAAATTAAAAGGGAAGTTCTTCGTTTCTAAAGGGGCTATGAGGTAATGTCCCAGATCATTGATAAATTGATTGGCAAAGGGGTCTTCGACAAACTGAAAATGTGCCAGGGCCTGGGCCATAAATTCCTCTCCCATCTTACGTTCGTCCTCAATGGAAAGGGCCGACACATCTCTTATCAAAGGGGGTGATACACACAGTAAGAACGTCAGGGTATATATAAGTGTGATCAAGAGGCGCGAGGCGCGAGGCGCGAGGCGC
>JAOZQV010000006.1:3818-8486 GCA_029932035.1 Deltaproteobacteria bacterium
CGTCAGGGTATATATAAGTGTGATCAAGAGGCGCGAGGCGCGAGGCGCGAGGCGCAAGGCGTATGGAAATGAATGGGCAGCCGGATCCTGCATCCTATGACGCTTCATCGCCTGTTTTCACCTCCGGAGCCTCAATCCAGAGGCCCTCCAAGTCATAAAACTCCCTGAGAGGCTGGTAGAAGATATGGATTACCACATCCCCGTAGTCCATGAGGACCCAGTGACCCTCCTGCTCCCCTTCGATGCCATAGGGCCTGAATCCTGTCTCACGCAGCGTCTTTTGTAAATACCTCGTAATGGCCTGGACCTGTCTTGTTGAATTTCCACTGGTAATGAGGAAGTAGTCGGTAACCGAGGTCAGATCTTCCACATGTAAGAGGACAGGGTTAACCGCCTTCCGTTCCCTGATGGTCTTCAGGCAGAGTCTTGCTTTATCGATCGGCTGCATCAGTTAGTTCCCTGCAAATAAGTGTGTGCTAAAAATAAATTCAATTCCTCAATTCTCAAATTCGTCAATTCTCAAATTCCCAAATCCCGGTTCTGGTACAATCCTTTTTCTGCGATATAGGTCCTGACAGATTCGGGGACTAAAAAGCGAATCGACCTGCTTTCCTTTACCATTTCCCTTATGCGTGTTGAAGATATATCCATAATGGCAGCCCTGATAAGCATAACGGTCTTACCCGACGGGGCAACAAATAGATCAGGCTCACCCTCTTTTCTCCTTATTCCCACATCCAACTCTGAGAGAACCGACGTCAGGTCGTGAGACTGGAACCCGGCGCGGGTGATGATAACAAAATGGGCATAGTCAAAGAGATATTCGTATTCCTTCCAGGTACTGATTTCCAAGAAAGCATCCATCCCCATGATAAAGAAAAGGTCAGGGTCCGGACGGAATATCCTGTGAAACTCCCTGAGTGTCTCTATGGAATAGGAGCGCCCGGCTCGTCTCCCCTCGAGGTCCATGGCCTGAAGCAGCGGAGAACTGTCGGAAGCCAATCGGGTCATGGCTAACCGGTGCTTGAATGAGGTCACAGGCGTTTTTATCTTGTGTGGGGGAGATGCGGAAGGGATCAGATATACATTCTCCAGGTTCAATTCCTGGCATATTTCCTCTGCACAGCGCAGATGACCCAAATGAATCGGATCAAAAGTCCCGCCCAAGATACCTATTCTCAACAAACTCCTCCCTAACCCCTTATCTGTCCCTGCCCATAGACTATAAATTTCGTGGTTGTCAACTCTTCCAGTCCCATGGGGCCGAATGCGTGAAGTTTAGATGTGTTTATCCCAATTTCTGCGCCAAGGCCCAACTGATTGCCATCATTAAACCGGGTAGAGGCGTTGATAAGAACAACGGAAGAATCTACCTCAGTCAAGAACCGCTGGGACCTGTTATAATCGTTGGTGATAATAGCCTCTGTATGGTTGGAACCATACTTTTCAATATGATCAAGGGCCTCATCCATATGAGAAACGATTTTGACGGCAAGGATCAGGTCAGAAAATTCCCGAGGCCAGTCAGACTCATCAGCAGGCCTCATATCCTGGATCAGCCTGACGCTCTCAGGACACCCCCTCAGTTCAACGCCCGCATCACGAAACTGTTTTACCATCTCAGGAAAAAAGTCGTCAGCCACATGCCTGTGCACAAGCATGGTCTCCATGGCATTGCACACCCCTGGTCTCTGGACCTTGGCATTATAGCATATCTCCATCGCCATATCGAGGGAAGCATATCTGTCCACATAAATATGGCACACTCCCTTATAATGTTTCAACACCGGAATTCGAGAATGGTCTGTCACAAACCGGATCAGCCCCTCTCCTCCCCTTGGGATAATGATATCTATATATTCCTCAAGACCTATCAGGATATTGACAGCCTCTCTGTCGGTCGTGGGTATGACCTGAACGGCCTTTGGGGGGAGCCCGGTCTCTTGGAGGGCCTCCCTTAACAGGTTACCGAGGATAATGTTGGAGTAAATGGCCTCTGATCCACCCTTAAGGATCACCGCATTACCCGACTTCAGACAGAGGCCTGCCGCATCTACTGTGACATTGGGCCTTGACTCAAAGATAAATCCGATAACGCCGAGTGGTATCCTGACCCGTCCCACCTGCAAACCGTTGGGCCTCTTCCACATACCCCTGATCTCGCCCACCGGATCCGATAACGCAGCAACCTCCATAAGTCCATCTGCCATTCCCCTGATGACATGTTCGTCCAGGGTTAAACGGTCAATCATGGCCGGGGAGAGACCTCCCTCTCTTGCCTTGGTCACATCTTTCTGGTTCTCTCTTATAATTTCTTCCTGACAATCTAAAAGTTTTTTCGCCATAAGATTCAGGCAAAGGTCTTTTTGAGCCCTTCCCAGTCTTCTCAGACCCCTTGAGGCCTCCTTAGCGTCTTTGGCCATTGCCCCAATCATCTCTATAATGGACATTGATCGTCTCCTGTCTCCATCTGATCAGCCAAGACAAGGTTGTCCCGGTGGATCACTTCATCATCATGCTTAAAGCCCAGCCTTGACTCTATCTCAGAGCTCTTTGCCCCCATGATTTTCCTGGTATCTCCTGAGTGGTAATTTACCATACCCACTGCAATTTGATCCCCGGCCTCATTCAGCAACAACACGGAATTGCCGGGGCCGAACCTGCCCCTCACCTCTATCATGCCTGAGGGGAGAAGACTTTTTCCCTTTTTCAAAATAGCCCTTTCAGCCCCCCTGTCAATAACTATTTCGCCCCTGGGGAACTTGGTAAAGGCAATCCAGTGCTTGCGGCTGCAGAGAGTCGCCTCCGCGGGCAGAAACAGGGTGCCTTCTTTTTCCCCCGAGAATATCAGCTTCAGTATACCTGGTTTCAACCCGTTGGCAATGATGGCCGGCACACCGCGGAGGGTAACCTTGCGGGCCGCCTTGATCTTGCTGCCCATGCCGCCGGTACCCAAAAATCCTGGGATAGAATTAGCGTATCTCATTATCTTTCTGTCCGCCTTTTCCACCACCTCAATGAGCCTGGCATCCTCGTGATTCCGGGGATCTTTGTCAAAAAGCCCGTCGATATCGGTGAGATTTATCAGGAGCTGCGATTCGGTCAGGTTGGTCACCATGGCGCTGAGGTTGTCATTGTCGCCAAATTTGAGCTCGTCCACCACAACGGTATCGTTTTCATTGATAATCGGGACGATGTCCCATGAAAGGAGGGTGAACAGGGTGTTGCGCGCGTTGAGGTAGCGGCGTCTGTGGGTAAGATCATCCCGTGTTAGCAGGATCTGGGCAACCTTATGTCCATGTCGCTCAAAGGCGTCTTCATAGGCCATTATCAGACTGCTCTGGCCCACCGCTGCCATGGCCTGTTGTTGAGAAACAGACTGCGGTCTCTTAGACATGCCGATCTTCTTAAGACCAGAGGCAATGGCCCCTGATGAAACCAGGAGGACTTCAAGACCCTGCTGTTTCAGAGCGCATATCTCTGTTGTAAGACTGTCAATAATGGTCATGTTCAGGCCATTGGCCGAGGTCAGGACACCGCTTCCCGCCTTAATTACAACCCTTTTGACCTGTTTTAGGAGCTCTTTTCTAACTTTTTCCACGCCTATGCCCCTTTTGCATCTTCCCACCTTTGAAGGATTTTCCCCTTCAGTTCTTCAAGCCCCTCCCCGGTTAATGCGGAAATGGGAAAAGACTCTGCGCCTCTCTCCTCGAGGGCCTTGCGCAACTCTTCGAGATCCCTGTGTCCCGGGCCGTAAAGATCGATTTTATTGATAGCCACAAAGAAAGGTTTATCGATTAGTTCAGAGGCAAACGTCCCCATCTCGTGCCTGAGCGTGAGAAAATCCTCGAGTATATTCTGGCCCGGTTTGCAGGTGATATCTAAGACGTGCAATAGGAGATTTGTACGTTCAATGTGTTTCAAAAAACGATCGCCAAGCCCCCGACCTGAGCTTGCACCCTCAATTAGACCGGGGATATCTGCCATGATCAGGGTCTTTTCATCATCAAAGCTTATAACGCCTAAGTTGGGAACGATGGTCGTGAAAGGATAGTTGTCTATCTTGGGGCGCGCCATGGTGAGACGGGAAAGGAGGGTTGACTTGCCGGCATTGGGGAGACCGATCAATCCGATATCGGCCAGGAGCTTCAGGGTAAGTCTTAATCGTTTCTCCTCACCTGGAAGACCGGGCTGGGCCATCCTCGGGGTCCGGTTGGTAGAGGTGGCAAAATGCTGGTTTCCTTTGCCCCCCTTCCCCCCTGTGATGAGGACGATTTCCTGGTTGTCCTCGATCAGATCTGCAAGGATCTCACCACTTTCATCGTCCTGGATGATGGTCCCCACAGGGGTTTCGATGATACAACGCGGGCTGTTCCTGCCGGACTGGCTTTTCCCTCTTCCGGGCCCGCCATCTCCAGCCTTGAAGTATCTGCGTCTACTGAAGTCCCTCAGGGTGTAAAGTCTCTTGGTAGCCCTTGCAATGACGCTCCCGCCATCTCCGCCATTACCGCCGTCCGGGCCACCTTTCGGCACAAATCTTTCTCGCCTGAAGCTGACACAGCCCTTTCCCCCGTCTCCCGACCTGGCCGCAATGACCGCTTCATCCAAAAAGACCATTTTTTATGAGACCTTTGAAAAACGTTCAATTTCGTTCAAGATCAAGGCGCA
>JAOZQV010000006.1:8586-14197 GCA_029932035.1 Deltaproteobacteria bacterium
CGCAGGAATCCCGCTTACAGCGGGATTGAATATTCTGAGGATTAAAATCCGAATGCAACACAGAGATTGGGCAGATAAGCGTAGACTTCGAAAGGGGGCGTTTTGCAAAGATCTCATTATCTCAGCAAGGGAAAAGGGTCTGAAGGCCTCAGGCGGCGTAGACGCTGACCTTTTTCCGATCTTTGCCCAAACGCTCAAAGGCAACGATTCCGTCAATCTTGGCAAATATAGTGTAGTCTCTTCCGATGCCCACATTATTCCCGGGATGTATCTTTGTGCCTCTCTGCCGCACAAGAATATTGCCGGCTGACACCTGCTGGCCCCCATATCTCTTTATCCCGCGCCTCTGTCCTGCGCTGTCTCTCCCGTTTCGGGAACTTCCGCCTGCCTTCTTATGTGACATGGTATTTACCTTTCATTCAAACAAAGACCCTGAAATTACTCCCTGATATCCTCGATCCTGACAAGGGTAAAAAGCTGCCGATGTCCCTTTTTCCGGCGATAGCCCTTTCTTCTCTTGTACTTGAAGACCACGATTTTCTTATCTTTGCCCTGACGGGCAATTCGACCAACAACCTTGGAATTTTCAAGAAAGGGCTGGCCCACCTCAACGTTTTCGCCGTTTGAGGTCAGGAGAACTTGATCAAAGGCAACCTCATCTCCCACCTCGCCCTGTAACTGCTCGACCTTGACCTCGTCACCCTTGGCAACCCGATACTGTTTTCCACCAGTCTTTATAACCGCATACATGATAGACCTTGCTCCTTTATAGAAAGAAATGAATTAAATAATATAGACAACTCGGATGTTGAAGTCAAGGAGAAAAAATCTCGGGTACATTAGCGTATTAAATGCCCAGCCAAAACAATCGTTAACTAACTATTTGCCGAACCCCGAGTCGGATTTTCTTCCCAATGCCCTGTAGCACTCTGCAATGTGAGGAGCCGTGTGTTCTGAATACCTGAACTTTAACAAACATTCAAGGGCATTGGCGTATTCACCCAGGTTCATATAGCTCAGACCGAGGCAGATGTTTAATTGCTCGTTATCGGGAAAAAATTGAATTCCCTCGGAAAGGACGCTGACAGATCCCGGGAAGTCCCTCTCCTGCTGTCTGATAATCCCTAACCCTAAATAGGCCCGATCATTTGGCCAAAAGTCTAAAGATCGTTTATAGAGTCCTCCGGCGATCTTTTGTTTCGCCCTGATTGCTTCGATTCTGGCATAGTCACCGTGGCTGAATGTCATCCCGAGTCTTGAGAGGAAATCGGCATGTAGTTTATAGAACTCCTTTTTGTCTATAAGGTCAATCGAATCTACAAATGCCGGCAGCCCTTCATGGAACTCGGCCCTCAGTTTTTCACCAAAGGCTAAGACTGATTCCTGGCTTAGATCGGGATCTGTTTCAAAATACATGATATCTTCTATCTGTTTTAGCCACATATCATCCGTAAGCCCTGATTGTTCCACAAAATTAGCATAAAGCGCTGTTCCTGGAAAGATATCGAGTATATAGAAGATGATGCTCAGTGGTTTGATTTCATTGATCAGATCTATGGTTTCCTGAATTGTATCCCAGCTTTCCCCAGGACACCCGTAGATGAAATAGGCACGGGCCAAAATGCCGTACCTGGTTGTCAATGCAAAGGCGTTTTTGATTTGGTCGGTCCTGATATTCTTATTTAACAGTTTTCTTATCCTCTCTGACCCGCTTTCAACACCATAACTGATCTGGGTGCAACCGGCCTTTCTCATCCATGACAAGACCTCTTCATCCACAAAGTTGACATGGGAGATAGCGGCCCATGAAATATTGAGGTTTTTTTCAATGATTGTCTTGCAGATCTCTACGACTCGATCCTTTTTGAGCATGAAGGTATCGTCTGAGAAATAGAAGAAGGTTATCCCATTTTGGTATAAGAGTTCTAACTGGTCTACAAAGTACTCAGGAGAGTGAAACCTTACCTTATGGCCCCAAAACCGGGGGGACCCGCAGAAGGTGCAGTTTCCAGGACACCCACGGGTGGAAGTAACGTGTTGATATCTGAAATATTTTGCAGGGACAGGCAGTTCATCAAGATTCTCGATAGAAGTGGCCCTTTCAGTCCTAAAGATTTTGCTGTTTCTCCTGAATGCAATGCCGCCCGTTTTTTCAATACCTGTTCGATCTCCCTTTTCAATCGCTTTGATAAGCTTTAAGAAAGGGTACTCCCCTTCCCCCAGGACGCAGACATCTATCTCTCTGAAATGGGTAAGGAAATGGTTCCACAAAAAGGTGGCGCCGATCCCGCCAAAGACGATCGTTATCGACGGATCAACCTGCTTAGCAATCCTGGCGATTTCTATGGCGCCCCAGCGATTTGCGTGAAACACAGAGAGGCCGATCACGTCCGGTCCTTTCTCGATTAGAAGCTCCCTGATAAGCCCTGGCGTCCTGTTAATACTGTACCAGTTCAATATCTCGCAATCGTAATGGTTTTCCTTTAGGACAGCGCCCACATAATAAAGGCCGATAGGAGGCACACCCACATCTTCTTCCGTAAGCCTCTCTTCGAGACAATAGGGGTATATGAGTAGTATTTTCATTTATCATTTACCATTTAACATTAGTTATTTGGTGCTCTTTACATTAACCTTCCCCTTGTGTCAAAGATCTTTCTCGGATGAAGTACCTGGTCATCTATTCCAAAAGGCGGTTGACAACCGGAGCTGATTGAATCAAAAGTCTTCTTTAGCGTATCGGTGTCCCGATTTTGACACTTTCATAAACCATGTTCATTAGGACTTCACCCATGGATAATCTAAAGATAGCCGCTGTTTGCATGCATTCCATTTCCGGAGAGGCGGACAAGAATCTCGATAAAATCCAGGCCATCGCTTCAGAGGCCTCGGCTAAGGGGGCAAATATCGTATGTTTCCCTGAGCTTTCCGTAACCGGCTATATCCAGGAATCTCCCGGTGGAATTTACAAAGCTGAGGATGCGGAAAGGATTGTGGATCGGCTGGTTCGGATGGCGCGGGAGATGCGCCTGGTCCTTATCGCGGGTCTCATAGAGATCTCTAATGAGGGAGAACCATACATCACCCAGGCAATAACAGGCCCGGATGGTCTTATCGGCCTCTACAGGAAAACACATCTTGCACCCAATGAAACCGGGGGCTACTCTCCGGGACAAAAGATTGAGCTTTACAGGTCAGGAAATACCACCTTTGGAGTGCAACTCTGCTACGAGGCCCATTTCCCTGAGATCAGCACCACCATGGCCCTTATGGGGGCCGACCTAATTTTTATCCCCCACGCCTCTCCGAGGGGAAATCCAGAGGGAAAACTACAAAGCTGGCTAAGGCATCTCCCTGCCAGGGCCTTTGATAACGGTCTCTTTGTTGTGGCATGCAATCAGGCGGGCAAAACCGGCCAAGGCCTTTTATTTCCGGGGGTTGCAGTGGTTTTAGGGCCTGACGGCAGGGTATTGGCCAAATATGCGGGAGAGGACGATTATATCCTTTTTGCGGAGCTTGAGGTTGGGATGCTCCGGGATGTGAGAAAACACAGGATGAGATATTTTCTTCCAGAGAGAAGACCGGAGCTTTACAAAAAAAGTTGACAACCTTTAAGGTAGACAATGACCGCCTGCTGGCAGGTCTGCTATAAAGGTTCTACAACCTTCCGGGTTGATAAGAAAAGGCGCAGAAGACAACCTAAAGAGGGTGTCTCCTGCGCCTTTTATTTGCTTGAAATGGATTTTGTGGAATTAGACGCAGCCAGTGGGTTTTGGCAGCCCTGCCATTTTACAAGCGCCCTTGCCTGGGCCTGATGGATATAACTCATAGATATATTTGAGCTTGTATCCGGTGACCTTAGAGAGAATCCTGACCATTGGGGCAATTCCGTTCTTTTTGTAATACTCCTGGAGGACTTTAACCACCTTATAGTGCTCGTCGGTCAGTTCCTCAATACCTTCCGTTGTCTTCACATGCCTCATCCAATCCTCATTCCAGTTGGTGAAATCGTCAATGAAGCCGTCCTCATCGACATTGTAAGTGTTCCCCTCAAATTCTACTGTTGGCATAACCTTATAACCTCCCTTGCTTAAAATATTCCCCATTTACAATTTATAGAGCTCCAGACAAATAACTTCACCATGTTAACCTGACTCTGTCGAGACACCAATAAACGCCCCTGCGTGGGCGCATCCCTCTTGTCTGGTAAAATTGTCTGCCTGAAAACCTATGGCTTTCAATCAAATTAAAACTAAGTTTTTTACTATAATTCTCCTTTTTTATATTGTCAAATATTCTTTTTCCATTTTTCAAAAAAAATATCCTGTTTTTTGGTGCACACGGGCTGCGCTGAAAAGACCTTTTGCCCAGTTGGGATTCCCTGCCGCATGCACATGAGTATAGGTAGCCAACAGATTCTTTTTGCAAATCCCGTCTTTTATGCCGTCAACACCACGCCCACGCTCGACTTTGAAGACAAATTCCAGGTCCTTCTCCCCGGTAAACACAGGCTTGGAGTAGTGGAATTCATGGCCTCGCAAGAGCTCGCCCAGGCGATAGTAGGGGTTTTGGCCTGCAACTTCTAAAACGGTATATCCGTGACCCTGAGGCTTTCTTTGAAGAATGAATTCCACCGGGAGCGCTCCAACCATGGAGTAGGCCTTGTTATCTACAAGGAGCCGTTCTCCGAGATACATGAACCCCCCGCACTCTGCATAGACCGGCAACCCTTCTTCGATTGCCTCTCTCAGGGAATCTCTGAAGGTTTTATTATCCCCAAGCGCTTTGGCCTGGGTCTCTGGAAATCCGCCCCCAATATAGAGGGCGTCTAAAGGTGGGAGCTCCTTATCTGAAATAGCATTTAGCTGGACCAGAACAGCCCCCAGTCGTTCTAACTGCTCCAGATTTTCGGGATAGTAAAACCAGAATGCCCGGTCTCTGATGAAACCGATCCGTGGCGAGGGTTGATCGGCTGTTACGATGGATTCCAGGGTCATATCTTCAGATACTGTTAACATCGGCTCATCGCCATGGGCAATTTCCCAAATTTGATCTAATTGGAGATTTTCCCGGACCGTTTTTTTTGCCCATGAGACCGCCTTCTCGGCACGGTCGCGCTCCTGGTATGGAACAAGTCCCATATGCCTTTCGGGAAAGATATTCTCCTTAAGCTTGGGGACAGCTCCTACCACAGGTATGCCGCAATATTTTTCGATGGCGCCCGTTATCAATCCCTCCTGCCTCCGGTTGGCCACCCTGTTCAGGATAACCCCTGCAATATTTAGATCAGGATCAAAGGCCTGACACCCCTTGATGACTGCCGCTATGGTTCGAGTTGTCATGGACACGTCCACAATAATCAGGACCGGCGTCTTCAGGAGTCTGGCTAATTCGGCAGTGCTGCAGCAACCATCTAAGTCAAGGCCGTCATAAAGCCCCCTGTTCCCCTCTATGAGTGAAAGGTCCACCTTGTTTGAGCGATGGAGAAAAGACCTTATGATCTGCGCCTCATCCATCAAAAAAGGGTCTAGATTATAACATGGTCTATCAGCGGCAAAGCCGAGCCACCCGGCGTCTATAAAATCCGGTCCCTTTTTAAATGGGGCAATGA
>JAOZQV010000006.1:14207-23320 GCA_029932035.1 Deltaproteobacteria bacterium
ATCCCTTTTCCCGCCATGCAGAAATAAGCCCTAAGGAAAGGATAGTCTTGCCCGACCCTCCCCTCAGCGCGGCGATGATAACACGGGGCCGCATAATATAAATCTCCCTTTTTTAAACATTTATACCTGCCAACTGCACCTTGATGTCTGCAGGATTGTCCGAAATAAGGACCACGGACTGGCAGGATTGTCAATAAAAAAAGTTATCCGTTTCTCCAGTTTTTTTGTTGACATCCTATGAGCCGTTTGATTATAAATCAAACCTTAACTATTTGAAAAACTAACTAATTAAAATTTTCACAAATAGTTATCGAACTTAACCATGGTAATTATTAGAGATTAGGAACGATTGATAAAGGTCAAAAACTACAGAATTATTTTGCCAAGTATAATCATTTAAGGGAGGAGGTGAAGGCAAGCATATAATATTTTTAAGGTTTACTCCTTAAAATATACTTTTTCGCAAATAGCAAAAGGAGGCGTACATAATGGCTTTTGAACCAAATGAAGAACAAAAAGAGTTGAAATATGACGAGCTTCGAATCTACACGGATGAGGAGTTGAAGAACTACACCGATGAAGAGCTTAAAGAATTCAAATGCAAGCATGACATTCCTGCTCTGGACGAGCTGGAAAAAGGTCCATGGCCCAGCTTTGTGGCTGACTGTAAGAGAGAGGCCCTTCACCGAAGGAATCTGGCCGACGACCGGATGATGATCGAGAGAGACGTAGTTGAAGACATGATGGGGCAACTCCAGATTTCCTTTGATGAGGGTGAAACCCACTGGAAGCATGGCGGGATCGTCGGTGTTTTCGGTTATGGCGGCGGCGTCATCGGCCGGTATTCAGATCTGCAGGATAGATTCCCTTCAATTGCGCACTTTCACACCATGCGTATCAACCAGCCCGCCAGTAAATTTTATTCCTCTGATTATCTCAGGTGCGTCTGTGACCTCTGGGAGTACAGGGGCAGCGGCATGATGAATATGCACGGCTCCACTGGGGATATCATCTGCATCGGGACCTTTACCGAGCAGTTAGAGCCTATCTTCTATGAGCTGGGCCATGTGCTCCAGCAGGACTTAGGCGGATCCGGTTCCAATTTGCGTACCCCTGCCTGCTGTATTGGCAAGGCCCGTTGTGAGTGGTCCTGCATCGATACACAGGATATGTGCTATGAACTGACCCACTACTACCAGGACGAATTGCACCGCCCGGCATTCCCGTACAAATTCAAATTCAAATTTGACGGATGTCCCAATGGTTGCGTTGCCTCTATAGCCCGGTCAGACATGTCCTTTATAGGGACATGGAAGGACGATATCCGGATCGATCAGGAGGCAGTCCAGGCCTATATCGGCGGTGAAATAGCGCCCAACGCAGGGGCCCATGCCGGTAAAGACTGGGGCAAATTTGATATTAATAAAGAGGTCATCAATCTCTGTCCCACCAAATGCATGTGGATGGAAGATGGCAAGCTCATGATCGACAATAAGGAATGCACCCGCTGCATGCACTGCATCAATGTCATGCCGAGGGCGTTGAAGCCCGGGATCGAGACTGGGTGCAGCATCCTGTTCGGAGCCAAGGCGCCCATACTTGACGGAGCACAGATGTCTCTGTTGACTATCCCTTTTATGGAGTGTGAGCCCCCTTACGAAAACATCAAAGAGGTCGTGGAAAAGATCTGGGAATGGTGGCCGGAAGAAGGGAAGAACCGCGAACGCTTAGGCGAGCTTATCCAGCGCCAGGGTGTTGCCAAGCTGCTTGAGGTTTTAGAGATCCCGCCCATGCCGCAGATGGTGAAGGAACCCCGGAGCAACCCTTACATCTTCTGGAAAGAAGAAGACGTACCCGGCGGATGGGACCGTGACATCAATGACTACCGATCCAGACACGCGAGATAGGAGGAAATAATAATGGCATTATCTACTGAAAGATTAGGATTGTATAACCCGGATAAACCGATGGAAAACAGGCTTACGGACCTCGGTCCCAGGCACTTCTGGCAGTATTTTCCTCCTGTCATCCAGAACAACTACGGCAAGTGGGATTATCATGATATCCTTGAGCCGGGCGTTCTCGTGCATGTTTCCGAAACCGGCGATAAGGTGTTTACTGTGCGGTGTGGTGGTTGCCGGTTCATGACTGTTGAGCATGTGCGTGAGATCTGTGAGATAGCAGACAAACACTGTGATGGATTTGTCCGCTTCACCACACGTAACAACATTGAATTCATGGTGGACAGCCAGGACAAGATGGAGGCCCTGAAAAAGGACCTTGAAAGCCGCAAGCATATCACCGGGAGCTACAAGTTCCCTATCGGCGGGACAGGGGCCGGGGTTACTAATATTGTTCATACCCAGGGCTACATCCACTGCCATACCCCTGCGACCGATGCCTCATCCATGGTCAAGTCGGTCCTGGATGACCTGTTTGACTATTTTCAGGGCATGACGCTTCCTGCCCAGGTCAGAATATCAATGGCATGCTGCCTCAACATGTGCGGCGCAGTGCACTGTTCAGACATAGCCCTTCTCGGTTACCACAGAAAACCGCCGATCATTGACAACGAAGTTCTTGATCAGTATTGCGAAATCCCTCTGGTTATCGCGGCCTGTCCCACAGCCGCCATTTCACCGGCCAAGACCGATGAGGGCAAGAAGACCGTCAAGATCAAGAACGAACGCTGTATGTTCTGCGGTAACTGCTACACCATGTGCATGGCACTCCCCCTCTCGGACTTTGAGGGGGACTGCGTGACGATTATGGCGGGTGGCAAGGTCTCCAATCGGATTTCCCCACCCAAGTTCTCCAAGGTTGTTGTTCCTGCCCTGCCCAACACCTTCCCGAGATTCCCCGAGGTGTGCGAGTCGGTAAAGAAGATAGTTGAGGCCTATGCCGCCGGCGCCAATAAATATGAGAGGATTGGTGACTGGGCTGAGAGAGTCGGATGGGAGAGGTTCTTTGAGCAATGTGATCTCCCCTTTACCGAGCATCTCATCGATGATTACCGCCTGCAGTATGACACCTACAGGACATCAACCCAGTTTAAATACACTGAGGCGTCCTGGGCGGTCTCAAAGGCAGTTGGTGGTATTAAGTAAATAACCGCCCAAATGCGTTTCTGTGCCGGGACAGGGTTCTTCTAAGCAAAAAGAGGGATCTATCCCGGGCAGAAACTATTTAAGGAGTACTATGATGGAAGATATAAAGGAAACTATTTTGGCCTTTGCCGAAAAGAGCAAGAAATCCAAATTTTACTTTAATGATATCCAAAAGGCCGTCCAGAAAGTTATGCCCGATGCCAAGGCAAGGATGATCAAAAAGGCTGCTACCGCGCTGATCAATGAGGAAAAACTGATCTATTTTTCTACCGGCAGCAGCACAATGTATGGTCTTAAAGGGAGAGGGCAAACCGAAGATCATTAGACTTAGTTGCAGATTACAGTTAAACTACGTTAGATTGATGGCATAAGAGGTCGCTGTCCGGGAGGATTGTGGCCTCTTTTCATGTTGAGCCATAAGAGGTGTATCATGAAGACCCCGCAAGGTGCTGAAGAATTTATTGCCGAACAAAAAATGATCCGGGATGAAGAGAGTGAATGTGCCAACTCACACTATAATCTCGGCGTTTCCCTCATGGAACAGGGAAAGTTGGATGAAGCCATTGAGGCCTTCAGGGATGCCGTTGCAGACAGCGGCAGGATGTTTGAGGGTTATGTCAACTTAGGCTACATATATTTTAAAAAGGGTGATCTGGAGATGGTCGTTGATGCCAATCAGAAGGCCATCGAGATAGAACCGAGGTATGCCAGGGGATATGCTAACCTCGGTTTTGCCTATCTCCAGATGATGAAAACCGAAGAGGCCATTGAGGCCCTGAACAAGGCCCTTGATCTGAATCCTGAAATTATTCAGGCCTGGAGCAACCTGACAAACGCCTATCTTCAAAATGATGAAGTGGAAAAGGCCATTGAGACCGGAGAAGAAATGGTAAAGATAGCGCCTGAATTTGCCCTCGGGCACAACAACTTAGCTTCAGCATATTTTAATAATGACGATTATAAGAAAGCGATCGAGCATCTGGACAAGGCCATTGAACTGGGATTTGATCCCCACCCGGAATTCAAAAAAGCGCTGGAACCTTACCGGTAAAACGGCATTGTCGAGTGGTTAAGTGGTTAAGTCCCGCCGGCGGCGGGATTGAGTGATTAAATTAGAGCGATGGATATTTCTTATTTATTCGAACCATACGATAATCTGGTGTCAAAGGCTGATCAGGCCTTCGAGAGAATGGCAGGGGAATTTGAGGAATGTATCAAATGCGAACCCCACTGTGCTGATTGCTGCCACGCCGTGTTTGGGCTTTTTCTGATAGAGGCAGTCTTCCTTAAACAGGATTTTGATCAACTGGGTAAAGAGGAAAGGGCTGCTGCTCTGCACAGGGGTTCCGAGGCAGACACAGAACTTGAAAAGTTGGAAAGGACACTCAAAGAGTTCGAAAATGATCCTCAAATGAGTGCCTATTCAATGGCCAGGGCGAGAATCAGATGCCCCCTTCTTAATGATGATAACGAGTGCATCCTCTATCCCTACCGCCCGATCACATGCCGTGTTTATGGAATCCCGACCATGATTCAGGGCGCACCGAGGGTCTGCGGAAAATCCGGGTTTAAAAAAGAGCAATCTTACCCCACCTTTAATCTTGACGGGATCCATCGGGAGCTTTATCAACTATCCACAGAACTCTTTAAAAAAACAGAAAACAAGGAGGCTGAAAAGGCAGCTCTTCTCCTTTCTGTTTCAAAAGTCATAAAAACGCCTGTGGAGGAACTTATAGACGAAAATTCTGGAGGGAATGATACAAAAGGTTGACATGGCTTCTGAGTTTTGCCTGTATGACCCGGAATTCTGCTGGGTTCCCTTGCTGGTACCAGTCACGCAATGGATGAAAAAGATTCTGGATCTCTTCCTCACCAAACGACTTTAAAAGGGCTAGCAAATCTTTGGGCCTGCCCAAGTGATATCGTCCCTCAGACTCCATGATCCTGATGGCATCAAAGAATCCTTCGGTAGTCGCTTTCACACAAAAACCCCCTGACCAAACCGTTTCTCCTACTCCATTCAACTTATCTAATCGCATCCTGATAGTCAGATTCAGGAAAAAATAGACAATGGCGATCATCGGATTAACTGTTTCTTTTGAAAAATAATCCATGATCGATTGGTATTCCCTAACGGTGGTGAGCCTCACATCTATATTGCGGCCCCTGGCTCTCACAATAAAGTCACCGGCCGCATGATGCCAGGGATAGATCTGGTTGAAGTCTTTGGTGTCATAGTAGAGGGTAAGGATCTTTGATGCCTGCTGAAAAATCTCAAAGGCCTCTTCCTTGGAAGCATATCGATTTCCGTTTTGGAAGTCCCAGATATAGATCTTCTGGTTGTTATCGTTTTCATCAATGGAAAGATGCCATTCATGGTAGTCTTCAAACCATTCAGAGAGTAACATAGACAGTGTTTCGTGCTTCCCATCACCTGCATCACATTCCACTTCTCCTTTCAAGTGGACATCCGGCAGGTAAGGCAGCTTGAGGGAGTTATTCAAGAATTTCAGCATCTCGTATTCGTTTGTTATCCACTCCTTTCCCTTTTCAGAGACGGCCGTGCTGACAGCTAATTTGGTCTGCTGGTTATCAGCAAAAACCCCGACACTGGCTAAATGGTAAAGGGCGCCGTGCTTTTCACTCCGAACAAGAATCTTCTGGATGTTGTCGGGGCCTATTTCTCTATTTAGCCTCTCTTTGAGGACGTGGGCCAGGCGTTTCCCTTGATCTTTTAAAATAAATTCCCTGATGGCCTCGAAATAATCTCCTAAGGTCAGGAAGGGGTGGCGCTCTGAGGGTGTGATCAAAAAGGGCCTTGCCAGATCTTCAGACCCAAGGGAGATGTCCTTCTCTGGGGAAGAGAACAGATACTCTATTATCATAATCGAATCATGCCCGGCTCTCTCTTTTGAACTTTAGTCACTTTAGTTCACTTACCTTCTTCAGTGCCTCTGACGCTACCTGCCCCACGCTTTTCTTCTCAATGTTCCCATTTTCATAGATCTCGATCTCATGGGATTCCTGCAGGAGCTTTTCAAGATCTTTCTTTGCCTCATGGGCCCCGAGGTTACCCATAAGCCAGGCGGTATAACCACGCACTGCGGGATCAGAGTCGTCTAAGAAGGCAAAGAAGTGAAGGGTGTGCTTGCGGAGGATGTCCGGATTTGATTTTGCAATCCTGCCCAAGGCCTGAAGGGTCTGATGTTTCCGCGTTTGATCGGCAAGGAATTGATATAGCTGGGGGGCGTACCCACCAAAGAGATCGGCCCTGTGACTGATAATTTCTCCGATAGCTTCAAAGGCCCCGGGGGGGAAGGCTGCCGTATCGACCAGGGAATAGAACAGACCCTGAAGGAGCTTGGAAACAATTCCGGGGTCTCTCTCGCCAATAACCGCACATACTCTCCCAAGGGTCTCGGCAGCCCTCTGACGGAGTTGGACGTCCCCCGAATAAAGAAGCCGCTGCAGATACCTGATCATTTTCTTGTCTTCACCTGCGGCGTTTTCTATGGGCTCAATCTCATATTCCCGGACAAACTCCTCAACCTCTCTTTTTGACAGGGTTTTTTTTCTTGCATGCCCTGCAGATGAATCAGATGAAGCCGGGGCAGCCTTAGCAAGTCTTTGTCGGACTCCTTCAGCAGTAACTTCCTGAACATCCTTGTGCAACCTTATGAAATATAAGGCTCCGGCGATTCTTCTTCCTTCATAGGCGCCTCCCGGGATGATCAGATGGTTGTTGAGGTCATAATTCTCAACTATTTCCTGCAGGTAGTCCTCTTCGGGTTCCAACCCCCATGCAAGATCCCAATCCATGTTGCATCCGAATACCAGGGCCTCGATCATGGCAGAACCGAGATTGTGCCCGGTTTCATCACATGCATAGACAGCGCCGCATGAACAAGAGCCCACAGGCATCTCCCCGGCCCTTCTGGTGCTCAACTCCTTTGGTTCCTCAATGAGCAATCCGCAAAAAGGACATTGAGGTTTTTTTATTGGTTCTCTTCCGTGAAATTTGCTTTCAAACATTTCCGGTTATCTCTTTAATTAATAGCCGGGGAGCAAGCTCAAAACTCCTTGAGTCTTCATCATACTCAAAGTCAACAATCTCGAAACCAAATCGAGTGGACCTGAACTCGACAACCCAGTTCTTATATTCCGCCCCAGCGAAGTCACAGTTTATATTGCCAGCTCGCGCATGCATTATCATAAGCCGCGGTGCGACATCTTCGTCAAAAACCTCGGCGACATGAGCCTTGTCATCATCATTCAGCTCTTTTTTGCTCATTTCGCCGGTCCTGGCAGGTCAAGGGTCATACATTGATTGGAATCTCCGCATGATTTTGCGGTGATCTTAGGCTGGTTGCCGCCGGGACCCACACCGATAGCATAATTGGTCCTGCTGACCACCCGTTCAATCGATTCGGCGCTGCATTGGGGGCAGGTCATATCCACCTGTTCATCCGGGTTCATGAAAAGCTTTTCAAACACCTCTCCGCAGGCCGCACACCTGAATTCAAAAATGGGCATTGTCTTACTCCTATAATATAAGGTATGTTGCGAAATTATAGTCACCCGACAGGACAAAGTCAAACCATGATCCTATCCTTTCACCCATGCTTTGATACTGATATCCAGATTATCCTTGGAGATAGACCCCTTGATTCAGATGATCTGGGATTTATTAAAAAGGCAGAGGCCATTATCCTCCCCCAGGCATCTACCCAGGATCTTTACCAAATCTGCGCCACATCCGGTGCATCGTTATTCCCTAACTATGAGGCTCGCACCAAATACCCGGGGAAGATCGGCCAGAGCCTCATGTTCAATAATTTCCAGATCCCGCATCCCAGAACACTGCGCTGGCATGGTGTTGAAAATTTCAAGGAAGCATGCTCCCAGTCGGACACTCTGCCCCACGATCTACCTTTTTTGATCAAGGAGAACATGAACCACGAGGCAGAAGGTGTATTCTTTATTGAAAATAGGACTGCCCTGAAGGAAGCCTTGGATAAGCTTGCCCTTTGGGAAAGATCCGGCCTGAAGGGATTCGTCACTCAAGAGTATGTCCCCTGCGGCGGGAATGTGCTCAGGGCAGTGGTTATGGGAAAGCGGGTCATCACCTACTGGAAACGACCCGGAAAACCGGGGCAGGAGATAACCACTATCAGCAGGGGTGCAATTATCGATCATGACTGGCAGCCTGACCTTCAAGAAAAGGGAAAGGTTCAGGCCCTCCTCCTTTCCGATAAAACCGGAATAAACCTGGCGGCCATCGATTTTGTGTTCCCTCTTGCAGAGAAAGACCCGGAGCCTGTTATCTTGGAAATTAACTACTACTTTGGCAGAAGGGGATTAGGTGGGACTGAAAATTATTACAGCTTGCTTTACGAGGCGATTCAGGATTGGCTAAGTGAAATAGGATTGGACCCGGAATCAGTGAGCCTCATTTGATAATTGACGACTTAAACGTTAAGGGCCTTAAGAGAATACAGCAAACACGCCACTCTAATCATTGACCACCTTGACATAGGCCTTCCGAGATCTCGGGCCATCATACTCGCAGAAAAAGATCTTCTGCCAGGTCCCGAGAACCAGACGGCCGTTTTCAACAATCACCGTAACCGAGCTGCCGATAATCGACGTCTTGATATGGCTGTCGGAGTTCCCTTCCATGTGACGATACCCATCGTTCGGGGGGACCAGCTCATTCAGCTTCCGAATAATATCGGTACAGACTGCGGGGTCAGCGCCCTCATTGATGGTTACGCCGGCCGTGGTGTGGGGAACATAAACCACACAGATCCCGTCGGTCACACCTGCCTTTGAAACTTCCCCGCTCACCAGCGCGGTAATATCTACCATATCTATTCTTGAACCGGTTTTTACATTAATTGTTGCGGGCATTATTACCTCCTCACCCGGCGACGCCGGAATTGACTATTGACTATTGAATATTTGTGGAAGTCGCTTCGCTCCATCATTTTTGATAGGTCTTTTATA
>JAOZQV010000199.1 GCA_029932035.1 Deltaproteobacteria bacterium
AAGCCCGATGTCTTAGAGACCGTGGAGGAAGAACTCGATATGTGCCTGGTCCATAAAGCAACCGATTATGACACAGCTCTCCAATATCTTCTGAGTTACACTTATGATATCGTTATCCTTGATATTATGGGAGTGAATGGCTTTGAGCTTCTAAAGACCGCGGTGTCAAGGGAATTTCCCACCGTAATGCTCACAGCCCATGCCCTTTCTTCCGACTCCTTGAAAAAATCCATAAAGTTAGGGGCAGTATCTTTTCTTCCCAAAGAAAAGATCTCCGAACTGACTTCGTTTCTTGAAGATGTGCTCTTAGGTGGAGGGAAACCGGTCTGGGAAAAACTTTTTGATAAGTTAGGAGGTTATTTCAGCAAGCGATTTGGCCCTGATTGGAAAGAAAAAGACAGGTTTTTCAAGGAATTTGAAGAGAAGCTAAAACAAGATCTCCAAGAATAACGGCAAACCCGGAGCAACTTTTATTCAGGACCCTCGCTCACTTACGGAAACTTCTTGATATGGGATCTCTCTTAGGCCTCCAGGAATACTTAGACGAGAGCTATAATACCTCGGTTTTTGATCAGGCATTCCAATCGCAAGAACCATTGGAATTCCATCTGTACAACCATCGAATTATCAACGCTAAGGTTCAAGAAAACCTGAGATATGATCTCCGGCTCAGCGCCGAAGAAACAGGGGAGGAACTCCTGCCCAAGACCGATGTCAAACTCCTTTATCCAGCAGATCTCTCAAATTCTGTAAGGCCACTTTTAAAAACAGACAAGAAGGTCCGAGACCTTGGATTAGAGCCAATCATTTCCCCTCGAATGAGACATCATATCAAGAACAAATCCCTTTTCCCCCTCATTAAAGAGAGACGGGTCCTTTTTTTTACACTCATGGAGGGTGAAATTGTCAAGGGCCTTGTGACCGGTTTTACGCGCTATGATATAACCGTGAGCCTTAAGGGTGGGACCCCTGTCTGCATTTTGAGGCACAGCATTTATGACCTTCGTGACAAGAAAGGACGATGTTTTTTAAAGTCCTTTCAGGAAACGCACAGGGATTGGGAAAAAAGCGATCTTTTTGTATCTCCGACTTCAGAAGCCTGAGCCCAAGCTCACTCCTTTGCCTTAACCACCAAGACATAATAGTTTTCTTTCTCGAAAAAAAACTGATCGATTTCGTAATTTCGTTCTGGTACAAGATCCAGCACAACCCGAACCTTGATCTTCGGCCATTTGTGTATTCCAGTGCGTATTTTTGCCACGATGCCATTATTTATTTCAATGCTGTTACCAATATCAGAGGCCAGGCCAGCATCGAAAAAATCGCAGACAACCCGCGGTTTTTCTCCTTCGACAATCATCGTTTGCGGGGAAAAGGGGCCATTGAGTTCAAAAATAACCTTAGCAACATCCTTGGAAATGACCTCTGCACGGATCGCCTTGATCTCCCTGGTAGCCCGGCCCGTAGCCTTTTGAGGGACAATGGAGTCGGCAAGAAGCGTGTGGTAGACCCATCCAAAACGGCCGTCATCCAGCTTCACTGCACCCCACCCTCCCCTCTTATTAGTCACAGTTACAGGGTCTCCCATCTCAAGGCGGAATTTTACCCTGGACTTCGTGGAAGGCTTCTCCCTGACATTAGCGACCTGCACCTTCACAAAAAGCCTTTTGCCGGCCTCCGCGTCTGTATGGATAGCGGCCTTATCTACTTTCCGGGAAGATCCTTTTTCGGCTTTTGCCGTTACTCCCGGACCTGGTGCAATCCCCTGTGACCCGGTCTTTTCGTCTGCCGGCAGTTTGGGATCTACATCCTCCCGGCTGGCAATCGAACCTGCTCTTTCGACCTCCTTAGCGGGCCGCTTCTCGGTTTCCCTGGGGGATAATACCTTCTGCTGGTGGTCAGCTCCGGCCGGGCCGGCAAGACGTACACTTTTTACACTTCTTTCCAAAGGTGTAGGCGCTTGACCACCAAACGCCTCTGACGGGGGATTGGAATACTCTTCGACCGGCCCTTTGTGGGCAACAGTATCGGATAAGGAGCCGGGAGCAAACTGAAGAGAATCCCTCCCGGGTATGGGAATTTTGTACCGTTGGGCCGGCTTTCTAACTTCTTCTTGATCCAGCGAAATAATTGGTTCTATCCGTTTTTTTCCTATTCCGCTTGTGAGGTATAAGACAGCCACCGCAGAACAAATAACTACCAAAACAAGCGCTGCATTCAACCAGTAAGCAGCTCTTCCGTGTGCGTTTGAAAGTGGACTACAACACCCAAACAAGAACTGACAGGTTAATCGGCGTCCTTGAAACCGCAGTCCGGATCTCCCTCGGAGTAATAGTCTTTTCCCGCTTTCGGGCAGCGCAAAGATATAATTCAAAAACATAACGGGCCCGCCCTTATTCATAGATGGTCAAGCAGTTCAGTCCCGCTTGACGCAGACTTCAGTTAGCAAAAAAGTCGCGCCTTCATGGATTGCATATAATATTACCTTAACGCGAGAAATAGGTCAAGTTAGAACAAATGCGTCTTAAAACCCCTGAATCCCTGAATTCTACGAGTGTCCAGTTTTCGGGTAAATAATATGAAATCGAATAATAATAATGACTTAACCACTCAGCCACTTAACGATGTGTTTACATGAACAGATTCTAATCTTTAGATCCTCTGCCGGATAGAATCAGGTACCACCTGATTTCATTTTGTTGTTTACTTTTGATCTTTCAAATGTATTATTGGTGGCGGAATATCTACCCATTCTCCCCGAGCGAAACAGCAGGAGACCAGCCTATGCAAAAACTGAATTTTCCTGGCGCATTTGTCAGAAGACCGGCGCGCGTCGCATATTTAAGGATTATTATACCCGTGGGGCTGACCTTTGTCCTATTCGTCTTGAGCGTTTTTCTAATTTTTATCCCCTCAATGGAAGACCGTATGATGGAGCAAAAGCGGGAAATGATTCGCGGGCTGGCTGACACTGCCTGCAGCTTTTTAGATCAATGCGCGGCCCAAGCAAGCGGTGGTGAACTTTCCCTTGAAGATGCCCAGACAAGAGCAATGGGCATAATCTCTAAATTGCGTTACGGTCCTGAAGGAAAGGACTACTTTTGGATCAATGACATGCATCCCCGGATGATCATGCATCCCTACCGCCCTGATCTTGATGGAAAGGATCTCTCTGATTACGCCGATCCCAAAGGGAAACATCTGTTTTTAGAATTCGTTAAGACAGTCCAAGATAACGACGCCGGATACGTGGACTATATGTGGCAATGGAAAGACGACCCGGACCATATTGTCCCAAAGATCTCCTATGTAAAGGGATTTGAACCATGGGGATGGATCATTGGGACCGGCATATATGTGGAGGATGTTCGAGCAGAAATCGCCTCTATTACACGGAGAATGATCCTGATCTCTTTCGGGATATTGGCTATTATCTTTTTGCTCTCCCTCTACACCATCTGGCAGACGTTCAAAACAGAGCGCCATCGCAAAGAGGCTGAAAATGAGCTCCTGAAAAGTGAGAAGATGTTCAGGACACTGGGTCAGGATGCCCCCTTTGGCATCTCAATGCTTGGTTCCGATCACCGTTTTGAGTATCTAAACCCGAAGTTTACGGAGATCTTTGGTTATACTAAGGAGGATCTCCCTGATAAAGAGACCTGGTTTGAAAAGGCCTATCCTGATGAATCCTACAGAGAAGAAGTTATTGACACCTGGCGGGGGGATCTGGTTGAAGATGTTGGCGTGGAAGAGATCAAACCAAGGGTATTTACAGTAAGATGCAAGAACGGTCAGGACAAAATAATTTATTTCAGGGCTGTGGCCTTAGAAGATAGGAGACAACTACTGACCTATGAGGACATAACCGAAAAAGCTAAAATGGAAAAGACGCTAAAGGAAAGTGAGCGGAGATATATCAATCTGTATGAAAAATCCAAGAGGGCGGAAGCGCTTTATCGTTCCCTTCTCGATTCTTCAGCAGATGCCATTATCACATACGATCTTGAGGGAAAGGCCCGGTTCGTAAGTCCCGCATTTACTCGCATCTTTGGATGGACCAGAGAGGAAGTGGAAGGAAAACGTATCCCTTTTGTGCCTGAATCTGAAAGGCAGCAGACCATGGACATTATTCATGGTCTTCTCGAACATGGGACCCTTTGTCATGCCTTCAGAACAAAACGATCCACAAAGGATGGACGTCTGTTAGATATCAGCATCAGCGCCTCCCGCTATGATGACCATGAGGGTAATCCATCCGGATTACTCGTTATCCTTCGGGATATATCTGACAAAAAAAGGCTTGAAACCCAGCTTCAACATGCCCAGAGAATGGAGTCCATAGGCACCTTGGCAGGGGGGGTCGCCCACGATTTCAACAACCTGCTCATGGCCGTACAGGGGAACGCATCTTTGATACTCCTGAACAAAGATTCTGACCATCCCGATTACAAAAAGATCAAAAACATTGAGCAACAGGTCCAGAGGGGAGCAGCTCTTACTAAACAGCTATTAGGGTTTGCGAGGGGCGGAAAGTATGAGGTCACGCCTACAAACCTCAACGAAATAGTCAGGGCGAGCGCCAAGATGTTTGCCCGCACAAAGAAAGAGGTAACCCTTAGCTCAAAATATCAAGAAAACATCTGGACAGTCGAGGCGGATCAGGGGCAGATTGAGCAGGTGCTGTTAAATCTGTTTGTTAATGCATGGCAGGCAATGTCCGGGAGCGGGGAGCTTTTTGTTGAAACGGAAAATCTTGTGCTCAGCGCGGACGATGTGGAATCCTTGGAGATTAAGCCGGGAAGATATGTAAAGATATCCGTGTCTGACACCGGGGTCGGTATGGATGCGAACATCCGGGAAAGGATATTTGATCCATTCTTTACCACCAAGGAGGTGGGCAAGGGAACGGGGCTCGGACTTGCTTCTTCCTACGGGATCATCAGGAATCATGGCGGCATTATTGACGTTAATAGTGAAAAAGGAAAGGGGAGCAAATTTGACATTTATCTGCCGGCCGTTGAGTTAGTAGTCATAAATCAGGGATCAGAGGTCAGTGAGAGTGTTAAACCAGGAACTGAGACTATTCTTCTTGTTGATGATGAGGAAATAATTATTGAAGTGAGCCCAGAGATGTTGACTGAATTAGGCTATGAAGTTCTTACAGCGAGAAGCGGAGAAGAGGCATTGGAGCAATTCAGAATAAATAAAAACAAAATTGATTTGGTTATTCTCGATATGATCATGCCCGGCATGGGTGGCGGTGAGACCTATGACAGGCTGAAACAGATCTACCCGAAAATAAGGGTGCTTCTATCGAGCGGCTACAGTATAGATGGCCAGGCAACCGAGATATTGAAACGCGGCTGTAATAGCTTCATCCAGAAGCCGTTTAACATCGAGATCTTGTCAAAAAAGATAAGAGAGATTCTGAATGTTTAGCGACCTGGAAGGCCAGATTGAAAGAATAACCTTCACCAACGACGAAAACGGTTTTACCATAGCCAAGTTGAAGGTGTACGGCCGGTCTGATCTCGTGACCGTGGTGGGAAACCTCATGGCCCCCACTCCCGGTGAAATCCTCAAATTGAAGGGTGAATGGGCCAATCATCCCAAGTATGGAGAACAGTTTAAGATTGCACAGTACAAGACAACGGTGCCTGCCTCAGTATATGGCATACAGAAGTACTTGGGTTCCGGTCTTATCAAGGGTATCGGGCCTGTCATGGCAAAACGGATCGTAAACAAATTCGGAGAGCAGACCTTAGATATTATCGAAGATGAAATTGACAAACTGGGACAGATCGCAGGTATCGGCACAAAACGAATCAGGATGATCAGAGAGGCATGGGATGACCAGAAAGAGATCCGTGACGTCATGCTTTTCCTGCAGGGCCACGGTGTCAGTTCAGGCTATGCCACCAAGATATTCAAACAATACGGCAATCGGTCCATCCAGGTCGTCAAAGAGAATCCCTACCGTTTAGCAACAGACATCTTTGGCATCGGTTTTGTCACTGCAGACCATATTGCCGCAAAGTTAGGATTTGACCAGAATTCCCAATTGAGGGCTGAGGCCGGGATACTCTATGTGCTCCACCAGCTTGCCGATGAAGGGAATGTTTACTACCCCTATGAACCGTTCCTAAATAAATGCAAGGAAATCCTCGAGGTAGAGGAGGGAATAATTGTCAAGGCCATTGACGCCATCGCGATTAACAGTAAGATCGTTATCGAAAAGATAAACGAAGGAGCCGGCGAACTTAAAGAAAACATGGGAGTATATCTCGCCAAATTTCACGTCACCGAGACCGGAATCGCCAGACAGATAAAGGCCTTGATAGAGGCCCCCAAATCGATAAGGAGCTTTGATTCGAGCAAAGCGGCTTCATGGGTCCAGGAAAAACTCTCTATTGACTTGGCTAAGAATCAGGTGCAGGCACTGAGGAGCGCTGCGGAAAATAAGGCACTGGTCATCACAGGCGGTCCCGGTACAGGAAAAACCACGATTATTAATGCCCTGTTGAAGATCTTTTCAGGGTTGAGGGTCAGGATCATGTTAGCGGCCCCCACGGGCCGGGCCGCAAAACGAATGTCCGAGGCGACCGGTTATGGGGCCAAAACAATTCACAGACTGTTAGAGTACAGCATTCAGAAGGGCGGCTTTCAGAAAGATTCTGAGCATCCCCTCGAGTGCGACCTAATCATAGTAGATGAGGCCTCCATGATCGACACGATCTTGATGTATCACCTCTTGAAGGCCATCCCTCTTAAAGCGACTTTCATCCTTGTGGGTGATGTAAACCAACTCCCCTCTGTTGGGGCCGGAAACGTGTTAAGGGATATTATAACATCAGGAGTAATACCGGTTGTCAGGCTGAACGAAATCTTTCGCCAGGCCAAAGAGAGTCAGATTATCGTAAACGCCCACAAAATCAAC
>JAOZQV010000200.1 GCA_029932035.1 Deltaproteobacteria bacterium
GCAGGAAACCCATATCATTCAGGCGCCCCTTTCTTCCGAACACTTTCAGGCCAATTTATTATCAGCGATGCAGAGAAGGGGATTCTGGATGCTGGATTCTGGTCGGAGATCCTGAAAAGGCCTATGCATCTTTTTGTCGACATCGAAGGTTTACTATTATATACTCAATGCTAAGAGATAAAAAGAACAGGGAGTTCAGGGTAACGGGAGAGGTCATGGAAAAACTGACGGGACGCCATTATATGGTTTCTGCGTTGAAGCGGCAGTATATGGACCGGATCCCGACTACCGTATTGATCGGGCCGTATTGCTCAAAGCTGACCAATTACACGGTAAGGGATATCCTGAAGGACGCTAAGAAGAGCGCTGAAGCCCATCTCGCATTCTACGACAGATTTCAGCCTGATAGCGTAATTGTATACAACGACATTTTCCTTGAAGTTGAGGCTATGGGATGTGAGCTGGACTTCCCTGAAGACAACATATCTCACCCGAAGTCTACCTTGCTGAAGGATCAGTCCCAACTTCTTAGCCTAAAGGTGCCTGACCCAAAAAAGGACGGCAGGTTGCCATATTTTCTTGAATTGTGCGACAGGGTCTCTGCCGGGGTAATGAAGACCGCCGCAGTTGGACTCGGACATTCAGGGCCCTGGAATTTGGCCATGCATCTCAGGGGTGCGGAACAACTCCTGATCGAGTGCATTACTGAGCCCGAATTCGTCCATGAATTGATGAAATTCACCACAGAGGTTGTTCGAACCGTGGGCGATGCCGTAATAGAGGCCGGATTCTTGCCATCTCTCGGAGAAGCCTTTGCTTCGTGCAGTCTGATTTCTCCTGATATCTACCGGGATTTTATAGGACCCTGCCACAGGGAACTCTGTGAATATTTCAGGTCTAAAAAGGCCCCCATGACCCTCCATATATGCGGATATATTGATCCAATCATGGAGCATGTCATTGCTACCGGGATCAATTTCATCAGTCTGGATGCCCCCTCATCCCTAAAAAAAATGGTTGAACAGTCTAACGGCAAATTAACGATCATGGGGAATGTGCCAACCTCCCTATTTGCAACGGGAACCCGCGAAGAGATGGAGAAGGCGATCACAGTGTGCATAGAGACAGCCGCGGAAGGGAGCGGTTATATCCTTTCCTCCGGTTGTGAGATTCCGCTCAATTCAACTGAGGACAGAGTCAAGCACTTCTTCAGATACGCCCATGACTCCGGCAGGGAGTTTATGTCAAGGTTGGGGGAGAAGGAGAAAATAGCCTGAAAAAGACGATCCGGGAGGGAAACAAATCCACTACAGGGACCAATCCAGGCCCTTCTAGCCCAGAAAGGGAAAGGTCCTCCTTTCACAGGCGGGCCTCACGCAAAAAGGGAAAGAAAATTAGCCGGGCCGGGGATTCACCCTCGCCCACAACCGGAGCAGCATTAGAAGAGAGATGGGACGCCTCACAGTTCAAAGTCCCGCCGGCAGAAGGCAAAACCCGGTTTCACGATTTTGGGTTTGCCAATCCACTCCTTCATGCCATCAGCGATCTTGGCTTTGAGTATTGCACGCCGATCCAGTCTGAAATTCTTCCCAGCACACTGTCGGGCAAGGATGCAAGCGGCCGGGCCCAGACCGGTACGGGAAAGACGGCCGCCTTTCTGATCACTATCATTACCCGAATACTGAATAACCCACTCCAGGGAAAACGAACACCTGGCACACCCCGGGTTCTGATTCTCGCCCCCACCAGGGAGTTAGTGCTTCAAATCTCCGAGGAGGCCCGGGAGCTCTCCAAATACTGTGCCATAAAGGTTATTTCCGTATTTGGAGGCATGGATTACGTCAAGCAGAGAAACCAGCTTATCGCCGGACCTGTCGATATCGTCGTGGCAACCCCTGGAAGGCTACTTGACTTTCAACGGCGACACGACCTTACCCTGAAAAAGGTCGAGGTGCTGATCATCGACGAGGCCGATCGTATGCTCGACATGGGTTTTATTCCGGATGTACGAAAGATCATCCACAGCACGCCGTCAAAAGAGAAACGCCAGACCCTGCTTTTCAGCGCTACACTGACCGGACAGATCACTCGCCTCGCCTCAGAGTGGACCCGCAGCCCTGTAACCGTTGAGATCGAACCGGAGCAGGTCGCGGTCGATACAGTTGAACAGATTGTCTACATCGTGACCACGGACGTGAAATTTGCGCTGCTCCTGAACATCATCATCCGGCAGGACTTGAGCCGTGCCCTGGTTTTCTGCAATAGACGCGACGAGGTGAGAAGGCTCTCGGAAATGCTGACTCGCTACGGCATCAACTGTTCCATGCTCTCCGGGGAAGTCCCCCAGCAAAAACGCCTCCGCCGTCTTAACGAATTTAAATCCGGAAAAATACGGGTGCTGGTGGCAACGGATGTAGCCGGACGCGGAATTCATATCGAGGGTATGGATCATGTCATCAATTTTAAGCTGCCGCATGATCCGGAGGATTACGTACACAGGATCGGGCGAACTGGTCGGGCCGGCGCCACTGGCACCTCGATCAGCTTTGCTGACGAGAAAGATGCCTTCTTCATTCCAGCCATTGAGGAGTTTATGGGCCGTAAGTTGGCATGCATGGAGCCGGAGGAAGAATGGCTCACCATGCCTGAGGCCGTTCATGCAAAGAAAAGACATAGATCCCGGCGCCGAAGGGAACCCGGCGCCCCGACCCATGGGAAAACCCGAAGGGGCAAGCGGTAATCATAATGCTATACTATGTTTATTTTGACAGTTACGGACACGCAAGAGAGGCTATCAACGAGGATAAATTGGCCGAAAAATATAATAATGATCCTGAACTGTTTTTCAAGGCAAACTGTGACGCAGTGGCTGATTCCGACATGGAACGCTCAACCGGCCATGTTGGCACGCTGAAATTTGATAACGAAAATGAGCTGAAGGATTACCTTGAATCGCTTGGTGATGAAATAACGGGGTTTTACGGATGCCAGTCAGAAAGCCGACCCTATAATTTTTGACCCTCCCCTTATCTCTTCTTTGATGCCTTGTTGATATCGATCATTTTTTTCCCTTTGATGTAATCTGTTGTCTCATATACTGTAATATTTTCAAATTTGGTAGTAAGACTCCTTATCCGATCATACTGTTTCTTAATCTCCTTCAAGGTCTCGTCTTCAGGATGTTTTTCCAGAACCTCACTCAACAGGAGAAAGATATATTGCAGGGGCTGATTTATTTCGTGGCACGCGGTGGCGGCGGTTTCTAGGACACCCTGCAGCTTTTCTCTTTCTAAACGTTCTTGCTCGGCACGATGGCGGGCAGTTATATCGCGTGTTACAGCGATAAGGCACTTTTCGTCGCCATAGTCTATAACTTCAGCCGACCAGAGCATGTTCCGAATCTCCCCGGATTTCATGCGAAATTCCACTTCGAAATTCCGAACCACATCCTTTTCCCTGAGCGTTTTGACCATCTCGGCTCTCTGCTCCGGATCGGCCCAGATCCCCAACTCGCTTGAAGTGCGGCCAAGAACCTCGTCCTTCGTATAACCGGTGGCACGCAAAAAGGTCTCATTCACGTCAATGTAAAAACCATCTTCCAGGGTGCTGATCACAAACCAGTCCGGGCTGGAACGGAACGCCTTCTGAAATTTGTCCTCTGATATGCTCAGGGCCTCTCTTATACGCACGCAGTTGGTATTATCCATGAAATATCCAAGAACAGCCATACTCCCCTTGTAATCAATGGGGATAACCGTCTCAATGATCCATCTTATCTCACCATTCTTGGTCAGAACCCGGTGATCGTATGGGGAGTCGCTTTTCCCCTTCAACATTGCCACGGCGTTGGTCCTCACCTTTTCTCTATCTTCAGGCAGCACAATATCGAGAGAGTCCTTACCGAGAAGGTCCTGCTCGTCAAATCCCCCGATCCTCAGGAATTCAGGATTCATGAACACAAATTTCCCATCCTGAACAATGTAAATGCCGATAGGTGAATTTATGAATATGTTTGCAAATACTTTGGCATCCTGATCTATGGATATAGGTGATTTTGTCAAGCTATTAACCAACGGGCTTTCTTTATTATCGTTATCTGTCATAGTTATTATCCTCTAAGAATTGATAAATCCATAAAGAGTCAAAAGATAGACCTCTTTACGAGAAAAATCTCGGCTCCTCTCAATGGCCGCGGATTATAGAACCATATAGTCGCAAGGTAAAGAGAAATTTCAAGGTCGGCGAAAATGGAGGAAGCCCCTTCAGGATATTTCGGTAAGGCCCTTTTTTGACTGTTTTACCCTTTCTTTACTATAATCCCATTAGTTTCTGGAGATCGGGGTGCTTTGACATAACCTGCAAGAATTGCCCCGTACGCCGTTCTTCCCGACGCTTGAGAATACTTGCCGCACTCTTCATGAATTTGTAGCCTATTGTATGGTCCTTTTCAAGGAGTTCCAAAAACCTGTCCCCAGGCACTGCCATCACTTCGCACGGCTCAACGCATATGGCATAAGCGTTGCATTTTGATCCGGGAAGGAGGGCAGACCAGCCAAAGGAATAGCCCGGTTTGATGGCCTCAAGAGAAATCATAATCAATTCCGAGGCCTCTATTTCCAAAATTACTTTTCCCGTGAGCAGCATATAAAAAGAGTCCGCCTTCTGTCCCTTCTCAAAAATGACGTGCCGTTCTCCGAAGATGTTCAAATGCGCCAACGCTCGCATATTTTCAAGCATCGGCTGTGTCAGGTTGTCAAGCACGCTGATTTTCTTCAGATCTTCAATAGAAACCATTAAACATCCTCCCTCACAGAGTTGGGGTTTCTCTCTCCCCTTTCATATATCTCCAGCATTGAACAGGTAAATACTCAGGATTTTGAGCCACTCAGCTCAAAACAAAAAGCAAAACGATGAAAAGACCCGCCAATCCTGCTCCAATCCCCACCGGAAGTGTTCCCTTCAAAAAGTCATTATACATATGCATTTTTTTCATATCTAACACTTCTCCCCTCGACCCTGTCAAAACCCAGAAACTCACCATGCCAAGGAGGATAAATCTCGGGACAACATCCTTGGAAATCCGGGCCAAAGAGCCTGTGATGCCACCAACGAAGACACGTTCACAAACCCTGTTGATCTTGTTAAGGGTCCTGTTCATCACATGGAAAAAGAGTCGGCCACCCTTGCGGTAAAACCAGTCCACATCCAGATTGATACACCTCATCTCGGCCGGATAGATCCCGGACAGCAGGAGAAGGGTAAAGGCCAGAGCAGAAAAGAAGAGGAGCTGGGTCTGACCTACCACGTGGGGTGCAGTGTAAGGCACATACTCCACGGGATAAGGGAGCAGGCTATACAGAAAACCGGGAAAAGAACCGATAAAAACACACAAAAACGCCGCAATGCCCATGGCGAGGAGCATATGGATCGGGGCCTCCTTGGGTCTCATGCCCGAATCGTGGGAGAAAAATGCAAAATAGGGGATCTTAATCCCTGCGTGGTGAAACACACCGGCCGAGGCAAAGAGAAGAATAAACCAGATGATCCTCATGTGCCCGCCGGCCGCCGCATCCATCACCATGGATTTGCTGATAAAACCGCTGAAGAGCGGGAACGCGGATATGGATGCGGCCCCAACCATGCAAAACACGCATGTAAGGGGCATGGTCCTGTACAGTCCTCCTAAGTCAGTGCCGTTGATTTTTCCTGTGCGGTACATAATAGCGCCCATGGACATAAAGAGGAGGGCCTTGAATAATATGTCATTAAAGGCATGACAGACAGCCCCGTTGATTGCAAGAGCTGTCCCGATACCGATTCCGCACACCATGAACCCCACCTGGTTGATGAGGCTGTAGGCAAGAACTCTTCTCAGGTCATTCTCAATAACCGCGTAAAAGATGGGGAACCCTGTCATGATGGCCCCGATCCATATGAGGGCCTCTGTTCCTGGAAAGGACCTTGCCAATGCATAGACCGCGACCTTTGTAGTAAAAGCGCTCAGGAAAATGGTTCCGGTAATGGTTGCCTCAGGATAAGCATCGGTGAGCCATGTATGAAGGAGGGGCCAGGCGCAATTGAGGCCAAATCCGAAGAATATCAGATACGTCCCCAGACCGTTCAGACCTAAATATCCAAATTCAATGGAGCCGGTCTGATTCACATGGATTACGATTCCTGCCAACAGGCAGAGGCCCCCGGCCGCATGCACTAACAGATACCTGTACCCCGCACCGAGGGAGGCCTCTGTGCGCCGGGCCCAGATAAGAAAAATAGAGGATACTGTCAGCATCTCCCAGAAGACGAAAAATGAAAGAAGATCTCCAGCGAAGATCGCCCCTAAAGCGCCGCCGGCGTACACCAGACCCGCCATGAGCTGAAGGTTATCCTTTACATGAAGGGAATACAGAATAGCGATAAAAGAGATGATGTGAAAGATATATCCAAAGAGCAGGCTGAGCCTGTCCACCCTGCCGAAAACGAGACGGTAATCAAGGAACCCGACAACCCAGTGCGTTCCCTCGCCTACGCTGATCAGGTTCAAGAGCCCCACCACGGGGATAGCGAGGAGAAAGGCGCTCTTCCAGCTCCCTCTGATAAAGGGCACAAATAATGCCCCCACCATAAATATGATGACGGGGGGGACTGGATCAGTCATAGTAATCCTCTCTTCTTTTTACGAGGGGCCGGAGAATGTACTTTGCCACAACAACCAGAACCACACAGGCCACAAAACCGTATACGGCATAAAACTCTGGCCATCCTTCCCAGGCAAAGTGAGGATGCTTGTGCAAAAAGAACTCGATGATGAGCAAAACCAAAAGAGAGCAATAAAAACAGCGGAGAAGAATCTTCACGTTTTTAGGATTGTCAAAGAGATAGGGTTTGGAGTTTGGAGTTTGGAGTTTGGAGTTTGGAGTTTGGAGTTTGGAGTTT
>JAOZQV010000201.1 GCA_029932035.1 Deltaproteobacteria bacterium
TTGTGTTCCGCCGCATCCTGGGGCGTGGCAGATTTCACCGGCGGCTTCGCCACCCGGCGCAACAATGTGTTTGCGGTGGTGATCCTCTCACAGATCATTGCCGGTGTGCTTCTTCTCATGGTAACCCTGGCCCTGACCGAGGGTCTGCCCGCCTATCCCCAGATGATCTGGGGCGGCGTCGCAGGCGTCGCCGGGGCCACAGGCATCATGGCGCTCTATATCGGCCTGGCCCGGGGTCGTATGGGGATCGTTTCATCAATCGCCGCTGTGGTGACGGCCGTTATCCCGATCCTATTTGCCTTTTTTAACGAGGGGCTGCCGCCGGTGGCCAAGCTGATCGGTTTCGGATTCGCCTTTTTGGCGGTCTGGTTCCTGACCCGATCCGAGGGGCAAACCATCATGCAGCGCGACGAATGGCTTTTCCCGCTGCTGGCAGGAATCGGATTCGGCGTTTTTTTTATTTGTATCGACCACGTCAGCCAAAGCGCCATTCTCTGGCCCTTAGTGGCGGTCCGGGTAACATCGATCCTGACGGTGCTGTGCTTCGTTTTAGCCCGGCAGAAAATTGAATGGCCCGGCGTCAAACAGATGCCGATGATCGCATTTATCGGCATCGGCGACACCGCCGGCAACGTGTTTTTCGCCCTGGCCACCCGGCTGGGACGACTGGATATTTCCGCGGTGGTGGCGTCTCTTTATCCGGCAGTTACTGTATTGCTGGCATGGTTCATCCTCAAGGAGCGCCTGATACCACGTCAGTGGATCGGTGTGGGCGCCGCCTTGTGCGCCCTGGTTCTGATCTCCTGAACCGCAAAGCCATCTCATCAGTATGAGGTGATATTCCCCTCGGTGATCTTTTCATTTGAAATTGACATACCCCTGTCTTTCCCATATATTCTTTCCCAGGAAAAAATTTTCAGCTATTCGTGAGCTATTGTGGCTGATGGAAAAGGATGCAGCGATTGCCATAAAAAAGGAGAGCAATGATGAGGGCGGATGAAAACAGGTTGTTCCTTGAAGACCTCGGGGAAATCGTGATGTCGCGCGGTGGTAAGAACATATGGCTGATAAAGGGGATCACAAAGCACGAGGCCTTTCGAGACAGGTGTCTCCCGGAGAAAATTTATGTAGTCGATTTTCCCGGCAGAGGTCCCGGCCAGGAATTCTTACTCAGCCGTCAGACCTGCGGGGCAGAAAAGTTTTTGATGATCAAGGAAATCGGTCATGACATGATCCGCCTTTTCGAGCGTATGTTCGAAGGAAAAGTTGCCCAGTTTGTCATTCTCTGGGGGGGACGTCCCCTCGATTTACTTGACGCCAATCCACCGCTTCATAGGATTGGGCTCCTTGACACCACCTACATAAAGCTCACCCGGGTGGAACACGAGGCGGCCTTTCGCGGGTGGGAGATCGTTGAGAGTTCCTTTGTGGGTGAATGGTGGAAGGACGAAACCTGGATCATTATGGAAGAATGCATCGCCTCGGGCCAGACGGTAAAACATTTCACGGAAGAGGCTGTTCAGTTCCACCGTCCCAAGCGGATTTTTCTCTTCCCGGTTTGCGCCAGTCTCGAGGGGCTGGAGGGGATCTGCCGCATATGCATGGAAAACGATATTGAACTCATCCCCGTCTTCAACGGCGCACTCATAGAAGTGGCAAAGGAGGGTGTGTCAAAGCCTTTCACAGATCTTGGCCTTCAGCCCGGCACCATCATCACAAGGAAATTCTACGGAGACCTTTATGACCGCTACCAGGGGACGCCACTTTGCTGGGTGGGTGACATCGGAGATTCGATCTACAAGCCCGAGCAGTACCTCATGGAGACACTGGAAGACATGTTGAACGCAGGGATGGACCTTGAACGGGAGGACTTTTCACTTTGGAGTCCGATTGTGCGCTCAGATCATTTCATCACCCAATTTAAGGCTTTAAGGCCTGAGCTCTTCTCCCAGGTGGCGCACTACTTTATCCCTTAGGAGCCACATGCCTTTCAATCCGTTGGATATCGAAAATCCACCTCGACAGTCCTGTTTACCAGTTCCACCCGGCTCACAACCGGTGGGGTTTCGGCAATCACTTTGCCCCGGCGAACCACGAACAGTCTGGCAGGTCTCAGTCGCAGGGCTTCCTGTGGGGTGCTTGCCTGAAGGATAACTATATCACCGTTACACCCGGGTTCGAGCCCATAGTCTTCAAGTCCCATGACTTTGGCCCCATTATAGGTGATCGTATCGAATATCCTTCGCATTTGCTTGACGCCGGTCATCTGCCCCACGTGGAGTCCCATATGGGCAACCTCTATCATGTCGTGCGAACCAAGGCTGTACCACGGGTCCATCATCCCGTCATGGCCAAAGGCCACATTAATACCGGCTTCCAAGAGCTCTTTTACCCGCGTCATCCCGCGTCGTTTGGGATATGTGTCATGTCGTCCCTGAAGCGTGATATTCATCAGCGGATTGGCAACCACGTGAACCCGGGCCTCCGCCATCAAGGGCAACAGCTTGCTGACATAGTAGTTGTCCATGGAATGCATGGACGTGAGGTGCGAACCGGTGACCCGGTCTTGAAGACCCAGGCGTTGGGTATGGAAGGTCAGCGTCTCTATATGGCGTGAGAGGGGATCGTCGTTCTCGTCACAGTGCATGTCTACAGCAAGTCCGCGCTCGGCTGCCAGCTCACACAGGGCCTTCACGGAAGCTGCGCCTTCATCCATGGTTCTTTCAAAATGGGGAATTCCGCCAACCACATCGACACCTAAATCAAGCGCGCGCTCCAGATTCGCTGCACTGCCTGGATATCGAAAATAACCATCCTGGGGGAATGCCACCAGTTGCAAATCGATATACGGCTTGATCTCTTCCCGCACCTCCAAAAGCGCATTCACTGCCAGGAGTCTATCATCGCTGATGTCCACGTGGCTACGGATTGCCAATGTCCCACGAGCAATAGCCCAATGACAGAGCTGTATGGCACGGGCTTTGATATTTTCGACCGTGAGGTGCGGTTTTAGTTCTCCCCAAAGCTCTATGCCTTCAAGCAGGGTACCACTCTCATTCACACGGGGATGACCATAGGTCAAGGTTGTATCCATGTGAAAGTGGCTGTCAACGAAAGGCGGTGAAGCCAGCCTGCCTGTTGCATCGATCTCCCGTTTCGTTTTCGCTTTAAGGCTAACTGCAACATCTACGATGGACCCGTCTTTTATGGCGATGTCAAGGCCTTTTCGCCCGTCGGGCATATTAACGTTTCGAATAATAAGATCGAGCATTTTCTTTTCTCCTCCTTATCCTCCCTTCTCCTCTCTCCGATAGGGTTTGAGAAGACTCGCAGGGACAGATGCCTTCCTGGAAACGCCTATCAGAGCAACAATAGTCAGGAGATAGGGGATCATCAGAAAAATATGAAAAGAGATATGGAATCCCAGACCTTGAAGCCTCAGCTGGAGTCCATCGAGGAACCCGAAGATGATGGCCCCTATTGCGCCCTTGAGAGGATCCCAGTTTCCAAAAATGACCATGGCAATGCTAACCCATCCCCTACCCCCAATCACATCGATCAGGAACATGTTTTGGTGAGCCAAAGTCAGAAAGGCCCCTCCGACCCCCATCAATGCGCCGCCGACAATTAGGCAGAGCGTTCGGGTCAGGATCACACTTACCCCGACCGTGTCTGCGACTACCGGATTCTCTCCAACAGTCCTGATCTTTAAGCCCATTTTTGTCTTGTAAAGCAGAATGGACATGACCGGTACGAGCAGCCACGCCAGATAGGTCAGGGTATACTGGGTGAAGAGACCGGGGCCGATCACCGGGATTTTCGAAAGAAGGGGTAAGGAGACCTGCTTGAAGGGCTGTACGATAGGGGGTACGGTGGGGGAGCCGAAATAGAGCCGGTAGATAAACATGGCCAAACCGGTTGAGAAAAGGGTAATCCCAAGTCCTGATACGTGCTGACTCAGCCCCAGATTCACCGAAAGAAATGCCATGAGGAGACCCAGGATCATGCCCACAATGGCGGCCGTCAGCACACCAAGCCACAGGGACCCCGTGCCAAAGGTAACGAGAAATCCAGTCATGGCGCCCATCAGCATGATGCCCTCGATTCCCAGGTTCAGTACTCCGGATCGCTCTGCCAGGATTTCACCCAGGGTGGCGAATATGATCGGCGTTGCCATCCTCATCATGGCCCCCATGAGTCCTGAGATAAAGGCTGCTTCAATAAACTCACCCATTACTTCCGTACCACCCTTATTCTGTATTCAGTAAAAAGTAGAAAGATCAGCATAATCATCAGCGCCATTCCCTGTATCACCTCTGCGATGTATGTTGGGACGCCGGTCATACGACTCATGGTATGTGCTCCAACAATTATCACACTGAAAAAAAGTGACGAAAAAAGCACTCCAACAGGATGGAGGTTCCCCAACATGGCGATGACAATCCCGGAATACCCGTAGCCGGGTGAGATGTCCATAATCAGACGATACTGAAGTGCGCAGAGCTCTCCCACCCCGGCAAGGCCTGCCAGCCCGCCTGATACCAGGGCAGTCCACAGAATCACCGCGGTGGTATTGATGCCGCCGAATTGGGCGGCCCTGATGTTGACACCGACTGCCTTTGACCGGTACCCAAAGACCGTCCGTTTATTGATAAACCATATGACCAAGACGGCCAATAAGGCGATGAGGATTCCCAGGTGAAAACGTGACTTGGTTAGAAGGATCGGATAACGGGCAGCCTCGATAATCGCCGATGATCTGGGCCAACTGGAACCGGGCTGCTGAAGAGGGCCAAAAAGGAGTGCCCCCATCATGTGAATCATCACATAATTAAGAAGAAGCGTGGACACCACATCGTCCACTTTGAGCTTTGTCTTTAAAATGGCGGGAATCGCGGCCCAGATACCCCCGGCAAGGAATCCGCCAATTATAATCACCGGCAAAACCAGGACCCCGGGGATACCGCCCAGAGAAACGCCAAGCACCGTGGCCGCCAAGGCCCCTGCAAGCAGTTGACCCTCTGCACCGATATTCCAGAATTTGGCCCGAAACGCGAAAGCCACGGCCAGCCCCGTCAATAGGAGCGGACTGGCTTTTACAAATGTCTCCAGAAGATTGAAGCGAGTTCCCAGGGCGCCGTAGAAGAGATAATAATAGGACTTCCAGAGATTACCTCCAGCAAGAAGGATAGGAATTGCCGAAAGAATAAGTGTGGTGATAATGGCGGCAATGGGGATAACGACTCTTGCCCATTTCGGCAGTGGTTCGCGTTTCGTGATCCTCATTCTGATCATCTTGTAACCCCGCTCATCCAGAGGCCAATTTGTTCGCGGGAGGCTTCCGCCACCGGGACGTCTCCCATGATCACCCCTTCATACAGCACAGTAATCCGGTCACTCAACGCAAATATTTCGTCCAGATCCTCCGAAATCAGGAGAACGCCCGCCCCACATTCTCTCTCTTGCAGAATTCTTTGATGGATGTACTCCATCGCCCCAACATCAAGACCCCGCGTGGGCTGAGAGGCGACCACAATTGCTGGTCTTCCGCCGAGTTCTCTGGCCAGCATCACCTTTTGCAGGTTTCCGCCGGAAAGGCTGCTGGTAACGGCATCCCGACCGGAACTCATGATGCTGTATGCCCCTATCAGGTCTTCACTAAACTGATGGATTTTTTTGAAGTTCATCATCCCGAATCTTTGAAACTCAGGCGTCGCGTGGTTTTCAAGAATCAGGTTTTCCTCTACGGAGAGGTCCATCATCAGCCCCGTGTCAATTCTGTCCTCCGGTATTCTTCCCATTTTCAATCTGATGACCGATACCGGGCTTCCAAGTCTTAGGGCATCGCCGTTTATTTTGATTGTCCCCTCTATCGGATCACGCATTCCAAAGAGTGCCTCTGAGAGTTCTTTCTGGCCATTTCCAGAAATTCCGGCCATCCCCAATATCTCGTTCTTCCTGACAACCAGCTTGAGACCCTTCAACGCCAGGAGCTTCTTATCATTCAGGGCGCTGAGATTTTCAATTTCAAGGACGGGCTTTCCCGGACGGACTTTCTTCTTCTCCAGTCTTTCCAGAAGGTCCCTACCTACCATAAGATTCGCCAGTTCCTTAATGTTCGTTTCGGACGTCTTTCTTCCTGCTACGACCCTGCCGCCTCTCAGAACAACAACACGATCTGCAATCTCCATCACTTCATTTAGTTTGTGGGATATAAAAACAACCGATCGACCTTCTTTTGCCATCGATTTCAATGTCTTAAAGAGTTCTACAGTCTCAGCAGGGGCCAGCACAGCCGTGGGTTCGTCCATAATAAGGATGTCTACATCTCTATAGAGAGCTTTGAGGATCTCTACCTTTTGCTGTTCACCCACAGATAGGGTCCACACCCTTGCATCAGGATCGACCTGAAGTCCGAATTTTTTTTGGATTCGAAGGAGTTTTATTCGGGCTGACTTGAAATCAAGAAAAAGCCCTTTGCCGGAATCAGTACCAATGATGATGTTCTCAAGTACGGTCTGCGATGGAACCAGCGCGAAGTGTTGACGAACCATTCCGACGCCGCGGGAGATCGCATCTCTGGGCGCGGATAGCTCGGCTTTTTTGCCCTTTATGAAAATTTCGCCTTCATCACAGGTGTAATACCCGAAAAGGATATTCATCAGCGTCGTCTTACCCGCACCATTTTCACCGAGCAACGCGCATATTTCCCCAGGATAGAGATTGAAGTCGATATCGCTGTTGGCTGTGACATCCAGAAAACGCTTCGTGATTGAGGACATGCTCGCGATTGGCTTTTGGGTAGTTGTCATCAATCACCTCGTGAAATGAGAGCGCAGTAATGGGGTAAGTTTGATGGTTTCGCAAAAAGCCGTCACTCCGGTGAAAACCGGAGGCCAGAAACTCTGCAACTAATTGAAAAAACTG
>JAOZQV010000202.1 GCA_029932035.1 Deltaproteobacteria bacterium
TAAGAAACTGCGCGCCTGGGGGACGGGTATTGATTTATTGACATAGATCATCCCATCACCTTGAGTTGCCTTTCTTTCACGATTTTTTCGCCTTGTTTTACCGATTGGCTCGCCGTGGGCAGAGAGGTTTAACCGGTTACTATTATTCAAGACAGTATTTGGAGGTTTTTTCGTCAATGGGGACAGGATATTTTCCGTTGAAGCAGGCAAAACAGAGGTCCTCTTTGGGGATATGGGAGGCCTGATCCAGGTAGTCGATATTCAGATAACCAAGGCTGTCTAAACCCACGAAATCGCAGATCTCCTGAACCGATTTCCGGGCCGCAATCAACTCGCCCCTGGTTGAAAAATCGATCCCGTAATGGCATGGAAACCGATGCGGGGGGCAACTGACGAGCATGTGGACCTCCTTGGCCCCTATTTCTCTTAAAGTATGTACCCTGGTCTGAGCAGTCGTGCCACGGATAATGGAATCTTCAATTATGATCACCCTCTGACCCCTTAGAAGTTCCTTAACCGGGTTGAGCTTCACCTTCACCCCAAAATCGCGCATGCTCTGGGATGGCTGGATAAAGGTCCGCCCCACATAATGGTTTCTGATGACCCCCATCTCAAAGGGGATATCAGATGCCTGGGCATAGCCGATGGCAGCGTAATTGCCTGAATCGGGGAAGGGCATGACGAGATCCGCCTCAATGGGAAACTCTTTTGCAAGGAGTTCCCCCTGTCTCTTGCGGAACAGGTACACATTCTGGCTAAACACGTTGCTGTCAGGCCTCGCGAAATAGATCAGCTCAAAGATGCACTGGCTCTTGCGCGATTCTATTCCTGAGGGAATACTCTTTAACCCATGACCGTTGATAACGACTATTTCACCCGGGTCTATCTCCCGGATATATTCCGCCTCCACCAGGTCAAGTGCGCAGGTCTCTGATGCCACCACATAACCGGAATTCAGATGTCCAATACAGAGCGGCCTGAAACCATTTGGATCCTTGGCCGCAATAATGCCATCCTCGGTCATGACAACCAATGAGTAGGCCCCCTTGAGCTGAGCCATGGTATGGATCATGGCCTGTTCCAATCCTAATTTAAAGGACTTCGCTATGAGATGAAGCACTATCTCGCTGTCCATGGTGGTCTGGAAGATAGATCCGCCTTTTTCCAATTCTGAGCGAATCTGCAGGGCATTCACGATGTTGCCGTTATGGGCAACAGCAAAAGACCTTCCGGAATATTGAACCCTGAACGGCTGGGCATTTGCAATATGTGACGAGCCTGTGGTGGAATACCGCACGTGCCCGAGGGCTATATGCCCCCGCAGATCGTTCAAGGTCTCTTCGCTAAAGACCTCAGGCACCAGGCCCATGGATTTGTGCTCAAACATGTTAACGCCGTCAGAGCTAACAATGCCCGAGCTCTCCTGCCCCCGGTGCTGCAAGGCATACAGACCGAAATAGGCCATCTTGGCAGCCTCTTCATGCCCGTACACGGCAAAGACCCCGCATTCATCTCTGGGCCTCTCCGGAGTCAATTCTATGCTGTTCATTCCCTTTTCCACACTTTGTTATTCGTTATTGGTTATTCGTCAATATCCAATACCCAGTCCCCAATCGTCGATCATCAATCAACAATCCCTTAGTCCCCAGTCCCCAATCTTCAATAGTCAATAGTCAATATTCAATTCCGATGGTATTCCTGTATTGTCTTGACGCTGAGCTCACCCTCGATCATCGATTCAACTGCCAGGGCAGTGGCAGTGGCGCCTGCAAGGGTAGTAGTATAGGGGATATTAAATGCGAGGGCCGCACTCCTGATGGAGAAGGACTCGGCCACGGTCTTCTTGTTGCTCGTGGTGTTAACGATAAGATCAATTTCCCCGTTTTTGATCATATCCACCACATGGGGCCGTCCCTCTCTTACCTTGTTCACCACCCTGTTTGGGATTCGGTGATGCGCGAGAAACCTCGAGGTCCCCTTAGTGGCCAGGACCTCAAATCCTAAGCTGTGAAAGCGGGAGGCGGTATATAGCATGGTCATCTTATCATCATCCTTGACACTGATAAACACCCTCCCTGAGAGCGGCAGCCTCTGCCCCGCTCCCAACTGGGACTTGGCAAAGGCCAGGCCGAAAGACTGATCGATCCCCATTACCTCGCCCGTGGACTTCATCTCAGGCCCTAAGATAGGATCTACCCCCGGAAACCGGCTGAAAGGAAAGACCGATTCCTTTACAGAGATATGCGCCGGCGTGATATCGGTGGCAATGCCAAGGTCCTTCACACGCTCTCCCATGATAACCCTTGTGGCAAGCTTTGCTACGGAAACACCTGTCGCCTTGCTGACAAAGGGAACCGTCCTGGAACCCCTCGGGTTCACTTCCAGGATATAGACCACCCCCCCCTTGACGGCATACTGGATGTTCATCAACCCTATCACGTTCAATTCCCTGGCTATGGCCTTTGTCTGCTCCTTTATCTGTTCTAAAATCTCAGGGGATAGAGAGATCGGCGGCAGGACGCATGCGCTATCCCCGCTGTGTATGCCCGCCTCTTCTATATGCTCCATGATCCCCGCCACCACAGTATCAATCCCGTCTGAAATGGCATCAACATCAATCTCTGTGGCAGCCTCCAGAAAACTATCAATGAGAATCGGCTTTCCAGGGGAAACCCGGACAGCCGCCTTCATGTAGAATTCCAGATCCTTCCTGTCATAGACGATCTCCATGGCCCGGCCGCCCAATACAAATGATGGTCTTACCACAACAGGATAACCGATCCTGTCGGCCACTCTAAGTGCATCATCCTTATCTGTGGCAATTCCGTTTTCGGGCTGTAGGATGTCCAATTTTTTGAGCAGCCTCTGGAAACGCTCCCTGTCCTCTGCCCGATCTATACTATCAGGGCTGGTCCCCAATATGGTGACCCCGGCATCTCTCAGAGGAACAGCAATATTCAGAGGGGTCTGTCCCCCGAACTGTACGATAACCCCTTCGGGTTTTTCCTGCTCCACAATGTTAAGGACATCTTCTCTCGTCAGGGGTTCGAAATATAGTCTGTCAGACGTGTCATAATCCGTACTGACCGTTTCGGGATTGCTGTTGACCATGATGCTCTCTACCCCCATCTCCTTAAGGGCCATAGATGCCTGCACACAGCAATAATCGAACTCAATCCCCTGCCCTATTCTGTTTGGCCCTCCTCCGAGAATCACCACTTTTTTTCTGCCCGAGGCATGAATCTCGTTTTCCTGCTCATAGGTTGAATAATAATAAGGGGTGTAGGCCTCAAATTCGGCCGCGCAGGTGTCCACTGACTTGTAGACAGGTTCTACGCCCTTCGACTTTCGTATCTCTCGTATCCTCTGTTCACTGCTATCAAAGATCTTGGCAAGTTGTATATCGGAGAAACCATACTCCTTTATCCGCTTCAGAAAATCCTTATCCAATTCATCCGGTACCAGCCCTCCTTTCGCAATATCCCTAAGCTGTCTTTCCATGATCTGTAACTGGTAGATGTGAAAAAGGAACCATGGATCAATCCCTGACAGGTCATGTATTTTCTTTAGGGGAAAACCCTGCTCAAATGCCTCATGGACATGAAAAAGGCGATTTGAATTCGGTTGAATAAGGCCCTTTTCGATCTGATGAAGATCAGAATGATGCCGGAGACTGCTTGGTGCATCGGCCCCGAGACCAAAACGTCCGATCTCCAAAGACCTGACAGCTTTTTGAAGGGCTTCCTTAAAGGTTCTCCCGATGGCCATGCTCTCACCTACCGACTTCATGGAGGTGGTCAGCAGGTCCTCGGCGCCAGCGAATTTTTCAAAGGTCCATCGGGGTATCTTGACCACACAATAATCGATAGTGGGCTCAAACGAGGCTAAAGTTTCCCTCGTAATATCATTTGGAATTTCATCCAAGGTATATCCTACAGCGAGTTTGGCCGCTATCTTGGCAATAGGGAAACCAGTGGCCTTTGAGGCTAAAGCAGAACTCCTGGATACCCTTGGATTCATCTCGATGACCACCATCTCGCCTGTGTCAGGATGTATGGCAAACTGGACGTTGGAACCGCCGGTCTCCACACCGATTTCCCTCATAATGGCGATGGCCGCATCTCGCATCAACTGATATTCACGATCCGAGAGGGTCTGTGCAGGGGCGACCGTGATGCTGTCACCGGTATGGACTCCCATGGGGTCGAAGTTCTCAATGGAACAGATAATGACCACATTATCGCTGAAATCCCGCATGACCTCTAATTCATACTCTTTCCATCCTAAGAGGGATTCCTCCATGATAATCTCTGAGATCATACTGGCGTCAAGACCTGTCTTGGCAATCCTCTCCATCTCCTCCCTGTTGTAGGCGACACCGCTGCCAAAACCGCCTAAAGTGAAACTGGCCCTGATAATAACGGGGTACCCTATCTGCTCGGCCACGGTCTTTGCCTGGTCCATATCTCTGACAATACCGCTCTCAGGGACCCTGAGACCAATCCGCGTCATGGCATCCCGGAACTGCTCTCTATCTTCGGCCTTGTGTATTACCGGTATTGAGGCGCCGATCATCTCCACATTCAGATCTTCCAAGATCCCGGTCTCGGCCACCCCTATGGCCGTATTCAATCCCGTCTGTCCCCCGAGGGTGGGAAGGATGGCATGCGGCCGCTCCCTTTCAACTATCTTGGTCACGATCTCAGGAGTAATCGGTTCGATATAGGTTCGATGGGCCGTTTCAGGATCTGTCATAATGGTGGCCGGATTGCTGTTTACGAGGACGATCTCGTAACCTTCTTCCATCAAGGCCTTACACGCCTGTGTGCCCGAATAATCAAACTCGCATGCCTGGCCGATGACTATGGGACCGGAACCGATGATGAGAATCTTATTTATGTCTGTGCGTTTGGGCATGGAATCTTCAGTCCCTCCTCATCAACCCAATGAATCGGTCAAACAGGTAGGAGGCATCGTGTGGTCCGGGGGATGCTTCAGGGTGGTATTGAACAGAAAAAATGGGGAGCTTCCTGTGGACCAGGCCTTCCAAGGTCCTGTCATTGAGGTTGATATGGCTTAATTCAATGTCAGGGTCTTTCAATGATTCCATATCAACGCAGAACCCATGATTCTGTGAAGTGATTTCCACCTTGCCGGTCTTCAGATCTTTCACGGGCTGGTTTCCTCCCCGATGCCCGAACTTGAGTTTAAAGCTCTTGCCTCCAAGGGCTAATCCAAGTAACTGGTGGCCTAAGCATATCCCGAAGATCGGTCGCCTTCCGATCTGGCCCTGGATAGCCTCCACTGCGTAGGGAACCGCGGCAGGGTCTCCCGGGCCGTTGCTCAGGAAAAGACCGTCAGGATCGAGCCTGTTAATGGACTCGCTCTTCGTTCCCGCAGGCAAAACAAGGACAGTGCAGCCCCTCTCTTCCAAGGATCTTAGAATATTATATTTCACGCCATAATCGATGGCTACCACACGAAACCGCCCCGATTTTTCCGACCATTGAAAGTGATCAAGACCCCCTTCAACCCTGACGGGCCTGCCATTTTGCCACAAAACAGGCTCATCGCAAGTCACTTCCTTCACTAAATCCCTGCCCGCCATATCAGGGGCATGCCTCGCCTTTTCCACTAAGGCGTCAGGATCAAGATCCCCGGTTGAGAGGGCAGCCTTCATGGCACCCTGGACCCTTATATGTCTCGTGAGTGCCCTGGTATCGATCCCTTCCACACCCGGGATGCCATTGGCCTTCAAATAATCGGCCAGGCTTCTCTCGGACCTGTAATTGCTGGGATACTCCTGGTACTCCTTCACGAAGAGCGCCCTGACCTGAATCCTGTCCGATTCAACATCCTCTTCGTTAACCCCATAGCTGCCGATCAGTGGATAGGTCATGGTCACCATCTGGCCGCAGTAGGAGGGATCGGTCAATATCTCCTGGTAACCCGACATGCTGGTATTGAAGACCATCTCACCCACTGTTTCACCATGGCCCGTAAAGGCCCTGCCATGGAATATGGTCCCATCTTCTAATGCCAAGATTGCTTTCATAGTCTCAAAACCCATCAATCCCCTTCACCATGTCATACGCACCTTAACCCCTCGTGCATTCAGGGTTTCCTTGATTTCCCTTATGGAGCAGGTCTCATAATGAATAATGGAGGCAACAAGGGCAGCATCTGCCCTGCCTCTTGTGAGCACCTCATGGATATGGTCGATGTTCCCGGCGCCCCCGGAGGCGATGACGGGGATATTCACGTTTTCCGAAATAAGCGAGGTTAATGTCAGTTCATAACCGTCCTGTGTGCCATCGGCATCAATAGAGTTAAGGCAGATCTCCCCGGCCCCTAACCCCTCCGCATCCTTAGCCCACTTCAAAGCGTCAATACCGGTATAGGTCCTCCCGCCATTAATGACCATTTCATAACCGGTTGGGATCGCAGTAGAGAGTTTCACCCTCTTGACATCCATGCCAAGGACAATGCACTGGCGTCCGAAGGCTTCAGCGCCACGGGAAATGATCTCAGGGTCCTTAATGGCAGCAGAATTTACGCTGACCTTTTCCGCCCCGGCCAAAAGAACGCTCCGCATATCCTCCAGGGTCCTTATCCCCCCACCCACGGAAAAGGGTATAAAGATCGCCCCGGCCACCCGGCTGACCACATCTATCATGATATCACGTCGTTCGTTTGAGGCGGTTATGTCATAAAAGACTATTTCGTCCGCTCCCTCCTCATAATACAGCCTTCCCATCTCAACCGGGTCGCCTATATCCACATTTTGTTTAAACTTTATACCCTTGGTCGTCCTTCCTTCCCTCACGTCAAGGCAGGGTATAATCCGTTTACTCAGCATGTTTGACCATCCCAATGGCAGAAGTTCTTCAAAATTCTCAG
>JAOZQV010000203.1 GCA_029932035.1 Deltaproteobacteria bacterium
CGAGAAAGGTAAACCCCCTGAGCAGGGGTTCTGAGGCGAGTTCCGGGATACTGCGCAGAGGTTTTCCCTCTTCTAAAAACTGACAGCAGGAGTTGATCAGAGAGGACTCCTCTTCTGAAGGTTTTTTTCCTCTTTTCTTGTCTAATTCTATTCTTTCAACCCTCTTTTCAGCAACTACAAGATCGCTCAAAATCATTTCATCTTCAAGTTTGCGGAAATCCTGTTCGGGAGTCGGAAGAGTGCCGACTGATCCTTCAAAATTGCGTACAACGTGCAATAGGGCATCGCATGTTCGGATCTGATTCCAAAATACCCCTTCGGATCTTGAACCGGTTGAGGTCCCTATCTCAGGGGGAAGCAAGTATTCGATCTTGGCGTAGATGGTCTTTTTCGGCTGATATATACCGGTCAGGAAATCGATCCGCTCGTCAAAGACCGTGATGGTGGCAATCCTGACATCTGTCCGGGAACCACGATCGCCCATTTCCCCCCTTGCCCCTGTTAATGCGGCAAAGATGGTTGATTTTCCTGCCTGGGGAAGCCCTATGACGCCTAATTTCATAATCTTTAAACCTCCTAAAATCTCCCTCTTGCCCTCTTGAGCAATATATATATTGCCCCTGTCCCGCCATCATAGGGTTTTGCAGTTGAAAAGGCCAGGATGATTTTCTTTACAGGCCCCCTGCTCAACCAGATGGGTAGCCTCTTCTTTAATACGGGGATATGGTTTGCAGAGTTAAGTCCCCTCCCATGTACCACCAGCACGCATCTCAATCCGAGCCGGTGGCTCCTGAGGAGAAAATCTCTGATCACGGACTCAGCCTCCTGCTTTTTGAGACCGTGGAGATCCACATAATTCTGGACAGGAAAGAGACCATCCTTGAGCCTCTGCATGAGCCTTCTGTCGAAGCCCTTGACAGATCCCTCAATGTATTCATCACTAAATGTTATGTCCATCTCAGCGGTCCCGCTGACCAGATCGGAGAGATGGGCCAAAGCTTCCAGGTCACTGCTGTTTGGCGGATGAGCCGGTCTTGTCTCCATATCAGGGGCCTTAGCGATTATCCGGTTGCTCTGTGAAAGCGGGGTTACACCTGACATGGCTTCAGTGAAATAGTCGTTTCCCTCAGGCCCTGGGGAAGGTCCAGGGGGCACCTCTTTCTTGGGTTCCTGAGGGATATCCTCACTCTTCTGTTTCAAGGCGCCCAGACCTTTGAAAACCGGATTAAAGGCATCTTCTCCTCTTGGAGAATCCGTTTGATTAAGGGTGCGACCTTTTCTTTTTTTTCTGCGAGCCATCTTTTAAACACGTCCTCATTCTCAAAAATTCCGCTGGAAAGAAAATAGACTTGAAATCAAGGTTTGATAGCTATTATAACACAAAATAAATGATTTGCCATGGATTTGGTTTTTGATATTTCATGATCCCTGTTCTGAGGGACTAACATTATGCGAGGTGATAAAATGACTTCAGATAAACCCCTAATTGGTGTGATCATGGGAAGCGTCTCCGATTCTGATGTAATGAAAGGGTGTATGGATCTGCTTAAAGAGTTGGAATTGTCCCATGAGGTGAAAGTGCTTTCAGCACACAGGACCCCCGATCTGACAAGAGAGTATGCAGTGTCGGCCGCTGATCGCGGGATTGAGGTAATTATTGCGGGGGCCGGATGGGCAGCACATTTAGCCGGATCCATAGCGGCACATACAACCCTGCCGGTCATAGGGATCCCCATCGACTCGTCCCCTTTCAAAGGGCTGGACGCTCTTTTGTCCACGGTTCAGATGCCTTCCGGTATCCCGGTGGCTACGGTGGCTGTTGGAAGCGGAGGGGCAAAAAATGCCGCCGTTCTTGCGGCTCAAATCCTGGGTTTGAAATACCCCGATATTGCAGAAAAAGTAAAGGCCCACCGCAACAGATTGACTGAAAAGGCCTCGGAAAAAGCGGATTCCTGGCCAAGTTAACCAAAATGATAATCCGGTCAGACTCATTTGAAAGGCATGAACACGCCCTTAAGAGAGCGAAAGAAGTCCTCTTGCAGGGTGGTCTTGTTGCCTGTCCCACAGAGTCTTTTTATGGTATTGCGGTGGACGCTACCAATGAAGAGGCAATCAGGAGGCTCTTTGTTTTAAAAAAGAGGGCGGCAGAGCATCCGATTCTGCTTTTGATCCCTTCTGTAGAGCTGTTATCAGAATATGTAATCCGGATTCCCCCTGTTGCGCACCAACTCATAAACGAATTCTGGCCTGGAGGCTTGACCCTTATCTTTGAGGCCTCGGAAAGGATTTCTCCCCTGCTTACCGCTGGTACTGGTAAAATTGGGCTCAGATTATCTAATCACCCTCTGGCCACAGCACTGGCCCAGATAATCGGAGCGCCGGTAACCGGGACAAGCGCCAATATCTCGGGTGCGCCCCCCTGTTGCAATGCAAAAGAGGTCCTGGTTGCTTTCAGGGAAGATATTGATCTGATTATAGATGGAGGAGAAACCACAGGAGGGATCGGATCCACTATACTGGATGTCACAGTAGATCCGCCTCAGATATTAAGGAACGGAATGATTCAGCGTCGGCAATTAGAGAAGTGCGTAAAATGAGCTAAAATGCCTAAAGTGAAAGGTATTGTTTGACATTAACTTTAGGCACTTAAATCAAGGAATGATAAATGAAACGAGATGACTTTGATCTGGAGCAGTATGAGACTGATTTCTCGGAGCTGCGGCAATACGAGGAGAATGCGACTGATGGCCTAAAACAGGTTGAAGGGCGCGATTCATGGGAGCCAACAGACTATGAGCGTTACTATCTCCCAAGACTGCGTCTGACCGGCATAAAGGACAAAAACCGGATTGTCCTGCAAAATGTGGCTGACTTGCATCTCCATACCCAGTGGTCGGACGGAGATGATCTTGAAAAGGTCCTGGACCGGGCTTTGACAGTAGGCTTAGATGCCATTGCTATAACCGACCATGATGAGATCGGGGGCGCATTTGAGGCGAGGAGATTGGTACATGAACGCCGGCTTCCCTTGGCCATTGTGCCCGGGACCGAGATTTCCTCTCTTGATGGGCATATAGGCGCTCTGTTTGTGATGAAGACCATTCCGAAAGATCTTACTGCCGCGGAAACAGTCGATCTGATTCACGAGGCAGGCGGCATTGCGGTTGCCCACCATCCATATTCCCCTCCATGGCTTAATAAGGTTCTACGGGTTCAATTAGGCTGCGGCGATCTAATTAAATCCGTCCCCTTTGACGCCATTGAGTGCACCAATGCGGTCCCTGGTTCAGGGGTTAAGTACAATATCGCTGCCATAGACGCCATGCGTAAACAGCATATCAGTGTCGCAGTTACAGGAGGGAGTGATGCCCATGTGGCCGCATTTGTGGGTAAGGGCAAGACCTATTACGGCGGAAATGAGGGCGTCCTCTCGTTATATAATTCTTTACTTTTAGGGTTTGCAAAAGGCGCTGAAGGGTACTGGAAGACCCAGGAAAAGGCGTATTATTATATGAGGTTAATGAGGGCAATGGTTCTAAACGCCTTTAAGAAAACGGGTTCGGTGAATTAATCGGTCATCAACTGTGGATGTTATCCGACGTCATATCCTGGCAACGCCGGTGGACGGCTATGTGGGCTGCAGTGAGGCCATACGGGGGCTCAATTATTTAGATCGACTCTCTGAGATAAAGGTTCCTACTCTCATCATGGTCGGCGAGGATGATCCCGGAACTCCCGTGGACGCGTCCCAGGCCATGCATGATCGTATCCCCCAGTCTAAGCTGGTGGTGCTTCCCTCTGCTGCTCATCTTTCAAACATAGAACAGACCCAAGGCTTTAACCATGCCCTGATGGTGTTTTTGACGGATGTTTCTACTCTCTCTATCTGAGCGGCCGGGAAAGGTAACATATGACAGGCATAAATAAAGACAGACTGATTCTGGCCGGCGACATCGGAGGGACCAAGACAAATCTCGCCCTCTATTCCCGGGGAAAAACCAGACCGGTGGCTCAGGTTATAGAGTCATATTCGAGCCGCGATGCCCTTGACCTGGAAAGTATCGTCGAACAGTTTGTTGAAAAACACCCGGCATCTATAACCGAGGCGTGCTTTGCAATTGCCGGCCCTGTAATAGGTGGTCGGTGCAAGACCACCAACCTGCCCTGGGATGTTTCGGAACTGCGAATCAAGCGGCGTTTCGGGTGGAACGTACGACTTATCAACGATCTTACCGCAACCGCCTTGGGAATTCCCCTCCTATACAGCCGTGAACTCTACCCTTTAAACAAGGCCAGGTCCCTAAAAGGGGGTAACATCGCTCTGGCAGCGCCAGGTACGGGCCTTGGAACCTCAGTCCTTGTCTGGCATGACGGGAAATACATTCCTATCCCTTCCGAGGGAGGGCACGTTGATTTTGCCCCCACTGACGAGGCCCAGGTGCTCCTGTGGAGGCACATGTACGAGCATTACGGCCATGTAAGTATTGAGAGGATTGTATCAGGCATGGGGCTCTTGAAGATCTTTTCTTATCTGAAAGAAACAGGAAGAGATCGAGTTCCTCGCTGGCTGGCACGGGACATGGAGAGAATGGATCCGGCTCGTGCAATTTCAGAGGCTGCCATCCAAAAAAAAGATCCTCTTTGTATGAAGGTCCTGAGCATGTTCACTTCCATCTTAGGATCGATCGCAGGGAACCTCGCCCTTACCGTTCTTGCCACCGGCGGCGTCTATTTAGGAGGCGGCATCCCCCCCAAGATCCTGCCCTCATTAGCTGATGGCGTCTTCATGAATGCGTTTGTAAACAAAGGACGCTTTAAAGACTTTCTTGAAAAGATATCCGTTAAAGTCATCCTCAATGACCGCGCAGCTATTTTAGGGGCGGCACGTTGTGTTTTGGACGCGGTAAACAAACCGGGTTCCTGAAAGAATCCGGATGTGTAACCGCCGAGCAAGAAAATGCGTCGGGGATAATCTCTTTCCGTATACTCTTCTGAAAAAAATCTTCATGATCAAGCTCCATGGATGCCAATTTCTGGAACTCCAGTCGTGCCTAATCATCCATGACGCATTTTGAGGCCTGCTGATTTTGGGCTAAAGGATCTCCAAGGCTAAAATTCTTGACAAAATGCACCGTTTATTGTTTATAAGGGGTCGGTGGTTAGGGATTTAATTTTTTTATGGGCAGGATCTCCGGATCGTTGACTGATTCAGCTTAGACCGAAGATAGTGGGTGCTAAATTCCTGAATCCTACGAGTGTTCAATTTCCGGGGAAATGATATGAATTCGAATAATAATAAGGGGTTAGTCCCGCTTCAGGCGGGACTCAACCACTTAACGTGGTCTGTATTGACTGTTTTGGTTGCTTTATTCTGTCTGCCTGGAATTTCGTCTGCCGAAAAGATTGTTGTTTACTCCGCAGTCTACCCACCTTATCAGATTGATCATAATGGGAAATTAACGGGTATTAATACCGAAATAGTTAGGGCTATTTTCCAGTATTCAGATATTCCCTTTGAAATCAGATATGTACCATGGTCTCGCGCTCAAAAATATGTGGGCGATGATGGAAAAAGAAAGGGCCATATTTAATCTAAGAATAAAAAGAAACAATCTGTTCCTGAAATTATTATCAGTGTTCGTTTTATTCTTATTTATTTATGATGTAAATTTTTACACTGTTTCGGCCCAGAAAACAGAGGTGAACCAGACCCAGCTAATTCAACCGTCCGACTTGATTTACCGCGGAGCCTTCAGACTCCCGGTCGGGACATCCGATGTTAAAACATGGGCCTGGGGCGGCTACGCCATGACATATTATCCGGGCGGAGACGCCGGCGGGCCGGCTGACGGGTATCCGGGATCTATCTACGGGGCGGGTCATGCCTGGGAGCACCAGATTTCTGAAATAAGTATACCGGTGCCAGTCATTTCGGGTTCAAAAAACGTGAATGATCTGAATACCGCCACCACCCTGCAGGGTTTTCAGGATGTCTTGAATGTCAGTAATTTAGAGATTCCCAGAACCGCCATCGCATATTTACCAGCTCAGGGTTCCCAGAGTACCGGTAAATTGCACATGGCCTGGGGATACCACATGCAGGAAGGTCCGGCAAACGAAACCCATGCCTGGGGTGAATTAAATCTGGCCGATTTTCGGAGACAGGGAGACTGGCACCTGGCAAGTCTTCCCATGCACTACCAGAATATGAGTACAAACGATTATATGAGCGATATTCCCCATGCCTGGGCAACAAGCCATACTCAGGGAAGGCTCCTGGCCACCGGACGTTACCGTGATGGCGGCTGGGGGGGCGAAGGTCCTTCTCTCTTTGCTATTGCCCCCTGGAGCCAGGGAAATCCTCCGGCAAATAACACCGCGCTTCAGAATACCCCCTTACTTTTGTATACGTCCACTTATATAAACCCCGACGTTCATCATACGATGACCAATTACTCCCATGCCGATGAATGGTCGGGGATGGTGTGGGCCACAGCCGGAGGTAAAGCAGCAGTCATTTTTGTAGGCACCAAAGGCACCGGTGACACATGGTACGGAAATGAACAAGGGCCCTGTCTTGAATGTGATAATAGAGGCTGGTGGGCCACCGGATTTGAAGCACAATTTGTTTTCTACGACCCCAATGATCTGGCCATGGTTGCCGCCGGAACCATGCAGACATATGAACCCCAGCCTTACGCCACCCTAAACGTTGATCAGTACCTGTATCACATCACCTCCACCCAGCAGAAGCATCACCTCGGCGCCGCATGTTTTGACAGGTCCGGGCAATATCTCTACGTTTTGGAAGTCTTTGCCGACGGCGATGAAAAAGACAGGCCTATTGTGCATGTCTGGGAAATCCCGAGCACAACCAATCCCGA
>JAOZQV010000204.1 GCA_029932035.1 Deltaproteobacteria bacterium
ATGAAATTTGAGTCTGACGCCGAAATTGGCCAAAAGGGGGCGTTTTGCAAAGCTCTCAAGCCCTTCATGCTTCACCTATATATTCAAGGTTTATAATATCATCCCACGGATCAACCTTCTTAACTTCAACTAAGATTTCCTGCCCCTGGGAGAGGATAATGCCCGCTTGGCGCTTTATGTCAACTAACATATGGAAGTCTGTCAGGACTATACGATATTTGCTTTTGAATTCATCAAGTACCAGGGCCTTTAATTTCTTGCCACGGTGCTGCCAGAGATATTTCAATATCCAGTAGCGAAGACGATTTCGTTTTATTATCGCCAGGCTCTTTATAATAGGCGCAGTAGACATCCTGATCTCTCCCAACCTTTTCTCATCGTAAATGAGTTCTTTTTGTAAAAGATAATTATGTATCTGGCGCTGATTGACAAGATCATGGTATCTTCTTATGGGAGATGTGGCTTGTATATACATTTCCACGCCCAACCCACTGTGGGGGCCTGGCTTGGTTCGAATATGAAGAGGACTTAATTTTCGCCGTTGCCGGAACACATAGTAGAGGTACCCCTTTTCATCCAAAGGCAATCTTTCATTGGGATCGGCCTGAGTCCTGAATAGGATTGGGATCTGGTTTTCCATGCAAAATTCGGCAGCAAGCCAGTTATAAAGGATCATGAATTCAGCTACAATTATTCGGGAAGGCGTGTCCTGTTCAACCAATTCTAAGGAGAGTTCTCCATTAGACCTCACTTCCAGCTCAGGGAGTGAAAGATTCAAGGCCCCTATATGCATCCTTTTATGGCCCAGCCGCTGGCTGAACCGATGCATTTCTTTAAACAGGGGGTCTCCCTCTAATTGCGCATTAACATCTTCATATATAAGCTGCTGTGTAATGTGAATGACAGTGGGGGCAAACCTGTAATCAAGCAATGCCCCGGCCTTGTCAAAACGGGCTAAAAGAGAAATTGCGTTACTGTCGCGTCCCTGCTTCAGACTCAGAACATCTGTCGATAGATCCGCGGGGAGCATCGGTATATGTCTTCGCGGCAGATATTGAGATGAAGCCCTTTCGGCAGCGGTCAGGTCAAGGATACTATCCGCTGAAATAGCCCCTGCCACATCGGCGATATGCACACCCACGTGCAGCTCATCTCCAACCAGCTTGAAGCTTATGGCGTCGTCAAAATCTTGAGTGGAAGGCCCATCAATCGTTAGACAGGGCAGATCCCTGAGGTCTTCGCGGCCTGCAAAATCGGGTTGTTGATCGGCCAAACGGGCAGATGCCTCCAATTGAGCCTGGGTGAACGTGGTCTCAACACCCGATCTCAGCAGATCCAGATTCTCATCTTCTTCCCATTCGCCCAACTTAACGAGCAGGACCCTTGCCTGCCGGATATCTGATATGCCGGCGTTTAAAAGGAGCTCCTTGCCGTATTTGAAATCAGGCGCATCATTTCCGTAAAGGACCAATTGAATGAGCAAATGAACAACATCCGCCTTGCAAGGGGGATCGTTTGGTTTGTTGCCCTCTTGAATCTCTTTCAACCAATCGCTTCCCTGCCTGAGCTTTTCCGCCTTTGCAGCCTCTTCTTCTCGCTGCCTGATTATTTGTTCGACCTTTTCCTTTGAGTAGGGCAGAAATTGCCCGTTCTTCATCTTGAAATACAAACGGTTTTCAAAGAGGGCACGCATAAGGGCGGAAAAGTGATCTTCTGTAACTGTTTCACCAAAAACCAGATGAGCAAGATATTTGTGGTCAAAGCTCTCATCTTCATCCTGGACCAGCTCCCAAAGGTTCTTTACCTCAATCTCCTCTTTCAGCCTGATCCTTTTCTCCTCCTTCTGTTTGAGTCTTTCCAGCAGGTCTTCCCTTGATCGTGAAATATCTATGGTGGCCTCTGAAATGAGCATTATCCTTTTTTGCGACAGATTGACCTCACGATTTGAGGGTGTCAACAGATGCAGTCTGTTACCCTTATCCTGCAGGCAGACTGTGCAGACAAATCTCCCCTGATCAATATATTCGACTATTTTCCCCTGAGACATGTGAAAACCGTATTTATTACCCTTTCTAATGTCAAAGTGTAGTAACAGCTGACATGGATTCTGTCAACAAGACACTGTCCAATGATCCACAATTGCAATCGGCACACAACTCTGTTAGAGTAAGACCAACATGTGGCAAAAACATCTATGTTGGGAATCTCGAACTTTGGACTCTGTCGAAGATCCCCGCCACAGGCGGGGGAACCCTTACATAAAAGGAATGTATGGAAAAATCAATCTATCCTAAACGGTTGGCTACCCTGAGACAGCGTATGAAAGAGACCTCCATGGAGGATTGCGATACGGTATGGATCATTTGCCCTGAAAACCGGCGATACTTATCGGGATTCGAGGCAGAAGATACTCAATTCACAGAATCATCGGGTTCCCTTCTGATAAACAACACCAGATCCCTGCTGGTTACTGACTCAAGATACGTCTTAGAAGCAGAAAAGGAGGCGCTTGATTTTGAGGTTCAAATCCTAAAACAGGGTTTGGTCGAGGATTTGCCCGGGCTGATACAGGGTATGGGAACAAAAAAGCTCGGTTTTGAGGAAAATTATCTGACCTGGGGATTATATAAGGGGTTTACCGAAAAGCTCAAGGGCCTCTCGCCACAGGTTGATCTTGTTCCCCTAAACGGTCTGGTTGAAGAGATACGCGAGGTAAAAGACGAAGAGGAAATCAAGGCAATAGAAGATGCTGCGGATTTGATTTCGGAGATCTTCAATGAAATCATTGCGAAGCTCAAACCAGGCATGACAGAAAAGGAGGTGGCATGGGATATTGAGTCCCTCGCTCGCCATGGCGGAGCAGAGAGCTTGTCTTTCCCTCCGATTGTTGCGTCCGGCCCCAACAGCGCCCTTCCCCACGCCGTACCCACAGACCGCAAACTTGGGAGGAAAGAGCCGGTTATAATAGATGCCGGAGTCAGGTTGGATGGCTATTGTTCGGACATGACCAGGACGGTATTTTTGGGAGGTCCGGGAGAGGACTTCAGGGTTATTTACAGGACTGTCCGCCATGCACAGGTTGCGGCCCTGAAAGAGGTCCGCCCTTTGGTGGATAGCACACACTTAGACATGGTGGCCAGAGAAGTTATAATGGAGGCCGGGTTTGGAGAATATTTTGGCCATGGGCTTGGCCACGGCGTCGGTCTTGCCGTCCATGAGAGTCCGAAAGTCGGGCCGAGAAACCCGGTGAAACTCAGAAAGGGAACGGTGTTCACTGTTGAACCCGGGATTTATATTCCAGGTAAGGGAGGCGTACGTCTTGAAGAAATGGTGCTGGTCGAGGATGAAGGTCCAAGAATCCTGACTAAAAATGATCATATTTACGATTTGTGAGAAAGGATAAAGGATAATTGAGGAATTGGGAAAATGTATGAGTTGACAGATCAATTCATCAATTATCTGAGACTGGAACGAGGTCTTGCAGATAACACAATCGAGGCCTACAGCAGGGATCTTATAAAGTTTACTCAGTTCCTTGAAAAATCAGATCTCGATCCGCTTCAAATCTCCCGGGACCAGATTAGCGAATATGCAGGCGCCCTGAGAAAAGGCCTATCTGCCAGGTCAATAGCGAGGAACATCTCGGCCACAAAGATGTTTTTCCGTTTTCTTACTTCGGAAGGCTATATAAAGGAAAATCCGGCAAGGCTCCTGGAAACGCCACGGCTTCCCCGGAGATTGCCGGATGTCCTGAGCATGGCCGAGGTTGAACGGCTCCTGGCCCAGCCTGATGCCTCCACTCCTCTGGGGGAAAGGGACTGCGCCATGCTGGAACTCCTTTACGCCACCGGATTGAGGGTTTCTGAATTGGTAGGCCTCAGGGTTCTAAGTATCAACCTGGAATCCGGTCATGTAAGGACTTTCGGGAAAGGTTCCAAGGAAAGACTTGTTCCAATGGGTGGGAAGGCGATACAGGCGCTCAGAGAGTATCTTTCGAATGGGCGCTTTCAATTACTGAAAGGGGCCAATTTACCATATCTCTTCTTGAATTTCAGGGGCCGCCCTTTAACCCGGCAAGGATTTTGGAAAATTATCAAGAAGTATGGGAAAGAGGCGGGTATACAAAAGGAGATAACGCCGCACAGCATAAGGCATTCGTTCGCCAGCCACCTGTTGGAGGCAGGCGCTGATTTGAGGTCTGTCCAGGTCATGCTCGGGCATGAAGATATCTCTACTACACAGATTTATACCCATGTTACAAGAAAGAGATTAAAGGAAATCCACGCAAAATGCCACCCAAGGCCATAAAGATGGGAAAGATCATAGACCTCCGGGACAAGCTTCAAAGGCCGCCTGACACCCTGATTTCTTCAAAACCCTGGGAATTTAGAAGGGCATCCTGGAGAACACCCTATTTTATTCAAATGTTACGATCTCTATCTGAAGAACTTGAGCGCCCACAAAATGAAATCTCTACAACCCCCCCTCACTTTTTGCTAAAAGGAGGCATGGCCTGCACCATCCAGGCCATGTATGCAAATCGTCATGAAGAAGAAAAAATGAGAGAGACCTATTATCTCATAGGACTCACGGACTGTATGATCAATCAGGTCAACCCGATCTTGAGGACAGACCTTTTAAGGGCCATGTATAAGAAAGTCTTTGCCATGAAAGAGGCGCTTAATATACACTGGCATGGAACATTAGATCAGGTCTTGTTTCCGATTGATTACCAGTTTTATGATGACTTCGCCTATCGCTCTTCGATAAGGACCGCCGGTTCTATGAAGGAGCTTTACCGGGCCATCAAGAGGGGAACTGATGAGATGTTTGATATCCTTTCCCTCGAATATGTCTTTTATTGTCCATGGATTGGAGGGTAATCATGCAAAAAAACCAGCAAGGCAGGGACTTAAAGACTACCAAGCTCCTATTGGGCGCCCTTTTTGACGGAATCAGCGAGGAGATCATGGTGGTGGATGAGAACGGAATTATTCAGGACGTAAACAAGGTTTTCTTAAATGAATGCGGCATGAAAAAGGAAGATGTTTTAGGGCAACAATGTTTTGAAATCAGGCTCTTATCTGGCAACCGCTGTGATTTAACCTCACAATATTGCCCGCTTGAAAGGGCAAAGAAGACAGGGCAGAGGGTTGAGATAACTCACCGCCACGAGCAAAAAGGGGTTGAATTTATAGAGTTGAGCCGGATTATGTACCCTGTCACTGCCGAAGGAACATCCCGTCTTTTTGTAGAAATTTCCAGGGATGTAACAGAATATCGAAACCTCATCAAAAAACTGAAGTCGTCTGAAAAGCAATTCAGGGCCATACTTGATACGGCTACAGACGCAATCATAAGTATTAACAGTGAACATAAGATCGTGGTTTTCAATAACGCAGCCCAACAGATATTTGGATATTCAATAGACGAGGTAATGGGAAAGGATCTTAACATGCTCATTCCCTCTCAATATGGGAACCATTCCCGTTTTGTAAAGAGGTTCTTAGAGACAAGAACCCCAAAAATCATAGGCAAGACCCTGTCTCTTACAGCTTTTAGAAAAAACGGTGCGGAATTCCCGATCGAATTGGGGCTCTCTTTTCACGAAATAGAAAAAGACGTAACCTTTACGGCCATCATCAGAGATATCTCAACACAGAAGCAGTTAGAGAAAAAGCTCCTGCGGTCCGAGCGTCTTGCAGCAGTAGGACAGACAGTGGCCCATGTGGCCCATGAAATCAAAAATCCGCTAATGATCATAGGCGGATTTTCTCACCAAATAAAGGATAGCCTAATTGACGATAAGGCGGTGCAAAAGCTGGGTATGATCCTTGACGAGGTCAGCCGGTTAGAGCGATTAGTTGCAAGCTTAGGGGATTTCACCAAAGTTTACAGCCTGGTTAAGAGACCCGCGGATATCAATTCGGTAATCCAGGATGTGTTGAAGATTATGGACGGAATATATTCTTCAGGAAAGCATTGCTTTAAGACAAACCTGGCATCGGATTTAGCAGAAATAAATTGTGACCCCGACAAACTGAAACAGGTGTTTATTAATATTATTACTAACGGGATTGAGGCCATGGAGGATGGGGGAACAATCACCATCATAACAAAAAAATTATCAAATAACACAGAGATCCGGATAAGTGATGAAGGTATTGGTATTAGAGAGGAAGACCTCCTTCACATATTTGAACCGTTTTTCACGACCCGGGACCGTGGATCAGGACTGGGTCTGGCCATATCATACAAAGTGGTAGAAGCGCATAAGGGAGAGATATGGGCTGACAGCGAACCTGGGCAGGGGACCACCTTTGTGGTCAAGCTCCCCTTACTGTAGCCAGGAAATAATCGTTCACCAACATCATCGCGGAGACTGAATCATGAAAATAAAATTGTTGATCGGATGCGGGCTTCTCATTCTTCTTTTACTCGTTTCAGTTGTTTCCATTTATCCGGATTGGCTGTGGTTTAAGAACTTAGGCTTTTCCCCTGTGTTTTGGACCATGCTGTCGGCCAGATTCGGATTTGGTTTTGTGGTTTGGTCGTTCTTGATTCTTATCATAGCCATCAACCTCTACATAGCCAAACGGCTGAGCCCGGAGACCGGTCCCGGAACTTCTACTAATGATGAAGGCGGTTTTGCTTCGCAGGTCGGCCTTTCCGCAAACACCCTTAATCTTCTTTTCTTAGCATTTATCCTGATCGCCAGTTTTGTCATTGCATCTAAGGCATCTGATAAATGGAACATGGTCCTTCGCTATCTGTACTGGCAACCCTTTGGGAGCACAGATCCTATTTTCAACAGAGACATCGGTTTTTACGTCTTCGCCCTTCCCTTTTACGCCTTTATCCGGAGCGGTTTGCTGATACTT
>JAOZQV010000205.1 GCA_029932035.1 Deltaproteobacteria bacterium
GAGACCCTGATTTCTTTGGCAAATGAGCTTAGCGAAATTGCTCTTGTGAGTCAAGAGAAAAGGAACCACAATATTTGATGTGTAAATCTGGGTTATGTTATCGATCCGATCAAACAATCTATCCCTCTCAACGGTATATCCCATAGCTATTCTAAATATTGAGCAGTCTTTAATCTCTGCCCTGTTCGGTATTCAATATGCAACTTAAGGACTGGCTTGATCTCACGGATCATTTCATTATTCAGGTCCAGGGTCTGAGCCTTGTCCCACGGGGTTGACTGGATCACCCTCAACACTTTTACGCTATCCGGGGAAAGCCCGGGCGATAGTTTAGATTCCTGCTCGCATTTCAAACAGGCGAGGCTCCCCTTACTCTGTTTAAAAGCCGCCCTCCCTTCCCCGGCATAGGGCCTGCCACAACCGCAGCACTTGTCCAGGTTGATCCTATATCCTCCAAGGGCCATGGCTTTAGCCTCAAAAAGGATGCGGAGAACTCCATTCCTCTTACCCTCATTCAGCGCAAGAAAAGCGTTCTTTAACAGTGCGAACATTTCCTTATCAGTTACACTTAGGGGAAACAGGGTCTCGGTGAGTTCGATCATGTAGCTCGCCAAGGACAACGATGAAAAATCGGATCTGATCCCGGGAAATGCATGAACAAGTTTGCCGGAATGGAGGAAATAAAGTTCCCTGCCCCTTTTTAGCTCATATTCTAACTTTACAAGAGAAAGCAGATCAAGACAATTGGCAAAGCGCTTCCTGCTTTTCCTTCCCCCTTTGGCCACGCCCTTTAGCCGGCCTTTGTCGGAGGTGAAAAAACTAACTAAGAGATCTGTCTCGCCAAATTCCCAGGTTCGCATTATGATGGCATTAGAAATATGAGTCGTCACATCAGCACCTCGAGCGTACAATCTTACCTAAAAGATACAAAAACAAACCATTCAAGCTCTCAACGTGGTCTACCTTAGATTACAACATGACTTTCATCAAAGGCAAGTATCCTGTCCAAACATTATGATGGGTGATCCGGCAGGGTTCAGATTGCAGTCGAAGCCTCTGAACAAAAGACAACACCACAACTTGCCTTGGACAAATCATTGCGAAGATGATAAGTTTAACGAACTGTTTTTGCGAAGGCTGGGACACAATTAAAGAAAGGACAACACCATGATTATCCAAAAGATAGGTGTTATAGGCAGGACGTACCGACACATGCAGCGTTATCGACAGATCCTTACAATTCTTTTCAAGTATGGGTTCGGCGACGTTGTGGACAGCTTGAAAATTGAACAGTACTTAGAGATCGGTCTGCAGATGATCTCTAAAAAGAGAAGAGAAAAGATAGATACGCTTTCCCGGGCCGAGAGGGTGAAGATGGCCTTAGTGGAGCTGGGCCCTACTTTTGTCAAAATGGGGCAGATCCTGTCCACCCGTCCGGATCTTCTCCCCGTGGAATTTATCCGGGAATTGGAAAAGCTGCAGGATCATGTGCCGCCATTTGCCCCTGCCGAGGCGGAAGAAATCATCCAAAGCGAACTCGGAGCCCCACTGAAAGAGATCTTCAAAAACTTTGAGGAAACTCCCCTGGCCTCCGCCTCCTTAGGACAAGTCCATAGAGCCCAGCTCGCCGATGGGGAGGACGTGGTTGTTAAGATCCAGAGGCCACGAATCCGGAAGACCATTGAGGTAGATTTAGAAATTGCGCTTCATCTCGCTACCTTAATGGAAAGACACCTTGAGGGCGGGGCAATCCAACGCCCAACCAAGATCGTGGAGGAATTCGCCCATACACTCGAAAGCGAGCTGGATTACGGCCTGGAAGCGGCCCACATGGAACGTTTTGCCATGCAGTTTACAGGTGAATCCACTATTTATGTTCCCAAGGTCTATCGTGAAGCCACAACCGGGCGGGTTCTCACCATGGAAAGGATAAACGGCATCAAGATCTCTGATATCGCCCAATTAAAGAAGGAGGGCCTTGAGCCACGTGAGATTGCCCGGATAGGCTTTGATCTGATCATGAAACAGATCTTTGTTCATGGTTTTTTTCATGCAGATCCCCACCCTGGCAACGTATTCATCCTGCCCGGTAACGTCATCTGCTATTTGGACTTTGGCATGATGGGTCGCATTGACATTGAAACCAGGGAACACTTCGCAGATCTGATCGTGAATATCGCCGAGAGAGATGAACAAAAGGTTACAGATGACCTTATCAGACTCACCATATGGGACGATGAGCCTGACTATCATTCGTTGGAAAGGGATGTTGCCGAATTCATAAGTCGACATTTTTATCGGCCCCTCAAGGAACTGGAATTGGGAAAACTGCTGCATCAGCTTTTAGATCTGGTGGCAAAATATCGCCTCAGGGTACCCCCCGAACTCTTTTTGATGATCAAGGCCCTGGGCACTGTGGAAGGGGTAGGCAGGTTATTGGACCCTGAACTCGATGTGATAAAGCAGTCTGCCCCATTCCTGCAACGCATTCAACTCAATCGCCTCAATCCCCGAAGGTTAAGCCGTGATATGCTCACCTATGGCGCCGAGCTTATCCACCTCTTAAAGGAAATCCCGGGGGAGATACGCAAGATACTGAGACAGACGAGAGAAGGGAAGATAAAGATAGAATTCCATCATCGGGGCCTGGAGCCATTGTTATCCACCCTTGACCGTGTCAGCAACCGGCTTGCATTTGCCATTGTCCTTGCATCTCTATTGATTGGCTCATCTCTCATTGTCTTAGCCGGCATCCCTCCTAAATGGCATGACATACCTGTTATCGGTCTGGCAGGATTTGTTATTGCCGGTGTAATGGGGTTCTGGCTCCTCATAAGTATCTTAAGACGCGGTAGGATGTAGATGCCTTAAAAGAACAGTTCAGATAAAATTCCCACTTGACATTCTGGCTCCCTACTATAGAATACCATATAAAGAATTATTAATATCGTATTTGGTACTATACCATGGTCCAAAAGAACCCGGCTCGCGCCCCTGCAGTGGATCGGGCACTTGATGTCATCGAGCTTCTCGCAGTCCGCGAAAGTGCCCTGCCCCTTTCAGAGATACTGACAAAACTCGCTATTCCGAGGCAGTCTCTGATCAGGATATTAAACACGCTGTGTGACAGGGGCGTGGTAGACAGGACCGGTCAAAGGGGCTTTTACCGTCTCGGAATGAGACTCCTCTATTTTGGGGACAGGTTGCAGAATAAGATCAAGCTTCGTTCCATTGGCCAGCCCCTGATGCAGGAGTTGGCAAACAAAACCCACAAGACCGTTGAGCTGTCTACTTTAGACCGGGATCAACTTGTCCTGATAGAGCAGATTGAGGGAACCGAGGGTATCCGGCTTTATACCCGGATCGGAAGCGCATACCCCTATTTTCATGCCGTTGCCGTTGGAAAGATATATTTGGCGCATATGGAGGCGGAAAAAAGACAAAAGGTCCTTGCGACAATCGGCCTTCCCCCTGTCACAGAGCACACCATTACCGATATCAATCGACTTGAGGAGGAGCTAATAGGAATCAGGGAAAAGGGATATGCATTTGAGAATCAGGAGTTGAGGAAGGGCGTTCGGAGGATAGTGGGCCCTATATACGATCACCGAAATCATCTAATCGGCTGCGTAGGGGTTGCCGCCACAATCTTCAGTTTTGAAATGGATGACAGAGAGAGTCTGGGTCGGCAGGTCGTTGAAACGGCCAACCAGATCTCATACGATATGGGTAAGGCAAAATGAAACAGTTTTTCTATCCCTCTAACATAGCTGTTTTTGGTGTAGCGGCCCAATCCTCGAAAACTGGGCAAAGGAATTTAGCCAAAAATATAATTTCCAACTGCTTAGAAATGGGCTTCAAAGGCGCAATCCATCCGGTAGGGAGGGAGCCTGGGAATATACATGGCAAAAAGATAATAACCGACCCCTGGTCTTTACCCCAAGGGATCGAGTTGGCGGTGATCTTAGTCCCTGCTAAGTTTGTTGCAGAGACACTTGAAGTCTGTGGGAAAAAGGGGATTCTCCACGCAGTCATTTCCACAGGGGGTTTCAAGGAATTCAATGACCAAGACAATCTGGCGGAAAAAGATATTCTCAGTGTGGCCAAGCGATATGGCATCCGATTTATCGGACCGAACTGTATCGGTGTCATATGTACCGGATCTGGCCTTTGCACCCCATTCAACCCCATGGGGGCCAAAAGGTTCAAGAAAGGATCTGTAGGCCTCATCGTCCAGAGCGGTGGAGTAACCACGCAAGCTGCCTATCACTTTTCTGAAGAACATGTGGGTTTTTCAAAAATTATCAGTGCCGGTAATAAGTTAGACCTGAATGAAATCGATTTCCTGCGATATCTCATTCATGACGATGACACAGAACAAATTCATATGTACTTAGAGAGCATTGAAGACGGGAGGGAACTGACAAGGTTGGCGAGACGATCGAAAAAGCCGGTCGTGATCTTTAAGTCCAATGTGAGCAAGACAGCATCGAAAATCGCCTATTCCCACACGGCGGCCCTTTCAAATGACGACCGGATCGTAGACGGCGTCCTGAAGCAGGCGGGGATTGTGCGTGTGGAAGACCTTCATCACATGACTGTGGCTGCTAAGGCGCTTCAGCTCCCCCCCCTGAGAGGGGACCGATTGGCCGTCATATCTCTGTCTGGAGGATATTCCGTGATCTTAGGGGATGCCTGTGAGCGATATGGCTTTAAATGCCCCTCATTGCCGTCTGAATTGATGAATAAAATTGAAGGCTTCAGGCGGGCAGGGGTTATCCGCATGTCAAATCCCATGGATTTTGGTGATGTCCATGATATCAGGGCCCTGGCATTCACCTTAGAACATTGTCTGGCACTGGATGATATTGACGGTGTTGTTTTGTCATTCATGTATGAACCTGAGATGGTAAAAATATTTGGGGGGGGGCTCGGCAGCCCTGAACAGATGCTTAACTTCATGAGAAAGATGTGTAAGGAAAGCAACAAACCAATAGGGCTCAGTTTTTTCGCGGAGAGACAATACATAGAGGAGTTCAAGAGATTAAACACCTTTCCTGTTTTCAACGACCCTGTAGAGAGCGTCAGGGGCTTGCGTCTGCTGCGGGATTACTGGCAAAGAATGGAAAGAAATTAGAGACAAAAACAATCGGTGAAAATTATGAAAAAAGTAAACCATTTTTTAGAAGGTTTTTTCAGCCCTAGGTCAGTCGCTATCGTGGGGGCTACCAATAATGCATTCAAGATGAATTTTCGCGTAATGCAGAACTTAATTAACCTTAACTTCCAGGGGCAAATATATCCAGTTAATCCGGCCGCAGATAAGATTTCAGGGATAAAGGCTTTTGCCGGTCTGCAAGATATCCCGGATAAAATCGACCTGGTCGTTTCTGCTGTCCCCGCCTCAAAGACCCTCGATATTGTCAAAGACTGTCATAAAATAGAGGCTAAGTGTCTGGTTATTATTGCGGGCGGTTTTTCTGAAGGAGGTCAGGAAGGCCAAAAGCTCCATGATGGTATAAGAGATTTTACAAGAGAAAATGGTATTCGGATATTGGGTCCCAATACCCTGAGCCCGATCAATAGTGCAAACCATCTGGCAATCAGTTTCAACCCCATCAACAATATGCCGCGCGGAGGTCTCTCTTTTGCCTTCCAGTCCGGTTTTTACGAGCCCAAGATAAACTGGATACTGTCTCATATGGGGATCAATAAGATACTCGACATGGGCAACAAGATGGATATCAATGAGGTGGACGCCTTAGAGTATTTTGCTCAGGATGAAGATACAAAGGTCATCGGTATGCATATTGAGAGCCTGAAGGGAGATGTCAGCGACTTTTTCGATCTCCTCAAATCCGTATCAAAGGAAAAGCCTACCATCATCTTAAAATCGGGCAGAACCCCTGCAGGCTCAAGGGCGGCGGCATCTCACACTGGGTCCATTGCCCGTGAAAATGATCTAATCTTTGACGGGATGATCAAACAAACATCCGCCATCAGGGCCCAGAATATAGACGAGTTTTTTGACCTGGCAAAGTCATTTGCGTTCCTTGAGGTACCAAAGGGAAAAGAGCTCGCTATCATTACCCTTTCCGGGGGTGAAGGCGTCATGGCCACTGATTCCTGCGGTATGAATGGTCTCAATCTGGCTTCTCCAAGCAGGGATACTTATCAAAGGCTCAAAGAGGTCTTTCCTCCGTGGGAAATCCCTTTAAATCCCTTTGACGCCGGTGTCTGCATGGAATTCCACCTTTCTGATCTTATCTCGTTTTTCCAGGCCCTGACTGCTATACCTCAGGATGAAAATGTAGATTGTATAATTATGCAGATGCCGCCAAACCTCTTTGCCGCCATATTGAAAAATCCCGATCTTCCGTCAAATATGATGGAAACCATGAGAGAGCGGTTTATCCAATGGTTAGTGAGTGTCAAGGAATATGGAAAGCCTTTCGCCATGTGGTGTACCACAATGGACTCGCAGGAAATGAAATTGGTTGAAATGCTGGAAGCCCGTTCCCTGCCCGTATTTCAATCCTCTGAGAGAGCCATTAAGTCGTTTTCCGCCATGTATTGGTATGCCCAAAAGAAAGCTTTGACAGGATAAACTGGATAGAATTCCAATAAAAATAATAAGAGGAGGAATCTCTTGGAGAAAACAAACACCATTCTGATCGTTGCTACAATGGACACAAAGGCCAAGGAGACAGATTTCCTAAGAGAATGCCTCGAAGGTGAGGGTGTTGCCGTCCGCATCCTGGATGCAGGGATAAAGGGGAAAAGCCCCCTTTCTGTGGATATCACCAGGGATGAGGTTGCCGCTG
>JAOZQV010000206.1 GCA_029932035.1 Deltaproteobacteria bacterium
TGATATTCGGGTCTGAACGATCCAGCGATGCCATGAAAAACCGGATACGTGATCTGTTGGGCTTAGAACATACGTTTGATATACCGGGCATGACAGAGCTTTATGGCCCGGGCACGGGATTGGATTGTATCTACCATACGGGGATTCACTACTGGGCTGATTATTATATTTTGGAGATCTTGGATCCGGACACACTTGACCCTGTCTCCGAGGGTGAGACCGGAGAAATGGTAGTGACTACCTTAGAGAAGGAAGGCGTTCCTCTGATTCGTTACCGGACCAGGGATCTTACTAAGATGATACCGGGGCAATGCCCCTGCGGTTCCATACTCCCGAGGCACGATCGTATTTTAGGACGTTCCGATGACATGATTATCTTCAGGGCGGTAAATATCTATCCCGGCCAGGTCGATCATGTTCTATCCGGGGTTGAAGGGATCGGAAGCGAATACCAGATCCTATTAGACAGGAAGGCGGATGGCCGGGACTATATGACGCTCAAGGTGGAACGGGCGCAGGGGGTTGACCCGAGCCAGGATCCTGAATTGAGCCGGAAGATAGGCGGAGAAATTAAGAAACAGATCATGGTGAGCGCTGATGTGGAGCTTGTGGAATACGGTTCCCTGCCCAGGTCAGAGAGGAAAAGCAAGAGGGTTTTTGACAACCGTGACAATTGTTAATAATGAGGTATTGAGATGATTGATTATGATTACCTACGGCCTGATAATTTGGAAGAGGTCCTTGGCCTTTTGAAAGAGCATGGCCCAAAGGCTACTCTGATTGCCGGGGGGACCGATGTGATGGTCAAAATCAGGAACACTAAAAAGGCCCCGGAGGTCCTGGTTTCCATACGGGGGCTAAAGGACCTCAGATATATTGAGAAGAAGAAGGATTATCATATCGGGGCCCTGACAACGCACAGGATGTTGGAACAGTCGGAACTAATCAGAACCGAACTGTCTGCCCTGCATGACGGCGCCTCCCGGGTGGGTTCAGTCCAGGTCAGAAACGTTGCTACCGTTGGCGGAAATATCTGCAACGCAGCGCCCTCCGCAGATACTGCCGGACCACTCCTGGTCCTCGATGCCATTGTTTTTATGGAAGGTCCGGAGGGAAAACGGAGCGTGCCCATAACCGAGTTCTTTACAAGTACATACAAAACAGTCTTAAAAAAAGACGAAGTCCTTACCGAGATTAAAATACCCGGTGAGATGGAGCATTTCGGGAGCGCCTACTGGAAGCATTCCAGAAGGAAGGCCATGAATCTCCCTATATTGGGCATTGCAGTTTCCCTCAAGTTGGAGGGTGAGATAATTTCAGATGTGAGAATTGCCTTGACAGTGGCAGCCCCAACGCCGGTCAGGGCTTACAAGGCCGAAGATTTCTTGAAGGGAAAGCCCTTGAGCGATGAGGCGTTAAACGAGGCAGGTAAGATAGCGGCATCAACCGAATGCTGCTCCCTGAGAGACAGCCTGAGGGGCGAGGCATGGTATCGCGCGGAGATCATAGAGGTCTATGTCCCGCGGATGGCGAAGTTGGCGGCTGAAAGGAGATCAAAATGAAAAAGGTATCAGTTTCATTTACCCTGAATGGGGATAGTGTCAAGGCCGAGGTGCCGGCGACCTGGACGCTCTTAAAGACTTTGCGCGAATACTTTGAGCTGACAGGCGCAAAGGAAGGATGCGGCGTGGGAGAGTGCGGGGCCTGTACGGTGATTATGGATGGAGAGGCAATTAATTCATGCCTCTGTCCCATCCCTGAAGTTGAGGGCAGATCAGTTACCACGATCGAGGGGCTGGCTGATGAGGACGGTTCCCTGCACCCCCTTCAGGACGCATTCCTTAAAAATAATGGGGTTCAGTGCGGATTTTGCACATCCGGGATGATCATGTCTTCAAAGGCGCTCTTAGATCAGAATCCTGATCCGACCGAAGACGACATCAGAACAACTATTGCAGGTAATTTCTGCCGTTGCACCGGATATGTGCAGATTGTCGAGTCTGTAGAAATGGCCGCAAAGGAGGGCAAATAGAAATGGAGGAGAAAATGCCTGATCATCTCTTTGTGGGAAAAAGCATTCCAAGAACAATTGAAACGGATAAGGTGACCGGTAAGGCAGTTTATATTGACGACCTGAAACGTCCCGGTATGCTTTACGGGAAAATACTTTACAGCAAACATGCCCATGCAAAAATCAAGAGTATAGACACTTCTAAGGCGGAAAAACTTGAGGGCGTGAGGGCCGTCCTGACCGGTCGGGATATTCCGGACGTAAGGGTCGGATTCCTGAAGGATCAAACCGTACTCAAGAGGGATGTGGTTCGTCAGTTCAAGGACGAGGTGGCGGCAGTTGCAGCTATCAGACCGGAGATCGCGGCGGAAGCAATTGATCTTATCAAAGTTGAGTATGAGAAATTACCAGGGGTGTTTGACCCCTTTGAGGCCATGAAGCAAGGATCGCCCCTTGTCCACGAGGTAGACGCAAGGGGGAGGCCCATCAAGAGCAACATCCTTCCATTGCCATGGAAATTTGAGGTTGGGGATATCGAACAGGCCCGAAAAGATTCGGCCTACATATCAAAGGACACTGTCAGCACCACATGGGTAAACCAGTGCTGCATGGGGACGAGCGGTTGTATTGCCGAGTTTGACCAGAACAACAATCTGACGCTGTACGATCAAACCAATGTCATCTTTGGACACATCGGGAGGATTACAGAATATTTTTCTCAAATCGGCCTTCGCGGAAAAAAGATCCGGGTGGTCAATCCGGTTGTGGGAGGAAGCTTTGGAACCAAGTTAGATACAGACATCTATGAATTTATCGCCATCCAACTTGCCCTCAAAACCAGAAAACCGGTCAAGATACTCTTTGACAGGGAGGAGGAATTTCAGGCATTACCACCGAGACAGCCTGCTGTGTTTACCATTGAACAGGGATGTGACAAGGAAGGGATACTCACCTTCAGATACTGCGAAGCGGTCTTGGATAACGGCTCATACACCTCCTGGGGGGCTACCACCCCGTCGGTGATGATTATGCCCATGTCTTCCCTCTATCGGGTCCCCAACGTCTATTTTAAGGCCACCTGCGTATACACCAATAATATCTATGCCCAGGCCATGCGGGGATACGGCAATCCCCAGGCCACCTTTGCCGTTGAGACCTCAATGGATACCTTAGCCGAAGAGGCCGGAATTGATCCGGCGGAATTCAGGCTGATCAACCGCAACCGGTCGGGTGATGATACCCCCATGAAATTAAGAATTACCTCATGCGGTCTCGAGGAATGCATTACGGCCGTAAAGGAGAAGCTCAACTGGGATGATAAAAAGGGGAAGCAGAAGGGCAGGGGGGTGGGCATGGCCTCCCTTATTCATGTTGCCGGTGGCGCCAGGGTCACTAAGTCGGACGGCCACGGTATGATGATCAAACTTGATGAATATGGGCACGTGGACGTAATCGAAAGCGGAACAGATCAGGGCCAGGGTTCTCCAACGGTCATCTCCCAAATCGTTGCAGAGGCGTTAGGGGTCAGACCCGAGGATATTTTCCTGACCTTTGGGGATACTGCGCTTGCCCTGTGGGATGCGGGGACCCACGCCAGCCGTCATACATTTATGGCGGGCAATGCGGCAATAGGGGCCTGTGCAAAGGCTAAGAGGCAGATCCTTGAGATGGCGGTGGAGCAGATGCCCAAGATTATTAAGGGGGGCTTTAAGCGGAAAAAGAGAAAGGACCCCGAGTTTGTGGAGCCGGACCTGGATTTTGGTTTGATAGCAAACCCGGAGGATTTAGATATCAGAGACAGGATGATTTTCCCCAAAAAAGATCCTGATCATCCCTACTTTAAGCTGCCTTTGACGCAGATCCTGCAAAATGGCCTGCACGTGGGGACCGGACAGAGTAAGGTGGTGATGGCCGAGGAGTTTTATGACCCACCCACGGAGATGCTAAATTGGGAAATGAAGGGAAACCTGTCCATGACCTATGCCTTTGGGACCTGTGGCGTTGAGGTGGGGGTGGATGAACAGACTGGAGAGGTTAAGATCCTGAAACTTGTTTCGGCCCACGATGTGGGAAAGGCCATGAATCCAACCCTTTTATTAGGCCAGATCTACGGCGCCGCCTACACAGGCGTGGGCTATGCCCTGACAGAGGAGATAAAGGTGCGCAATGGGAGGGTTATGAATCCCAGTTTTCGCGATTACCAGATGCTTACGGCCATGGACGTCGTCCCGATTGAACCGGTTGTCATTGAACCGATAGATGAGGCAGGACCCTACGGAGCAAAGGGTGTGGGCGAACCAGGTCTCGTACCCACAGCCCCGGCCATCGCCAATGCAGTGTACGACGCCATCGGTATTCGTATCACAGATCTCCCGATCACTCCGGAAAAGATATTGACTGCTCTTAAAGAGAGAAAAGTGTGAAGTGTAAAGTGTAAAGTGTAAAGTTTAAATTGGAATTTTCCCTATTCTTAACTTTAGGCACTCCAAACTCGTAACTTCAAACTTGGGAGACCAGCACCTATCAAGGAGGTCTGAATGAGTGATAAATTTTACCGGCTGGGCTGTGACATTGGCGGCACCTTCACCGACTTTGTGCTGCTCAATGACCGGACAGGCGAAATACAGATAAACAAGTGTCTGACTACGCCGAGTGATCCCTCGGACGCGGTGGGGCAGGGCATACGACAGTTAGAAGATGTTACCCCGGATTTTGTTCAGGGCTTAGATGAAGTGATCCATGGCACCACCTTAGTCATCAATTCCATCATCGAAAGAAAGGGCGCCAAAACCGGGTTGATTACAACCAAAGGGTTCAGGGATGTCCTGGAACTCGGGAGGGAAATCCGGTATGCCCCATATGACGTATTTGCGGAATTTCCCGAACCGTTGGTCCTTAGACGGTTTCGCTTGGAGGTGGATGAAAGGGTCCGAAGCGACGGCACTGTCATCAAACCCTTAGATCGGGATGAAGCGAGAGACGTGGTGCGCAGGCTCATTGATATGGGCGTGGATTCGATTGCCGTCTGCCTGCTTAACTCGTTTGAATATCCGTCCCACGAACTGATGATTAAGGAGATAATAGAGGAAGAGGCCCCTGAGATCTCCGTCTCCATCTCATACGAAGTCCTGCCCCAGATCAGGGAATATGAGAGGACTAGCACCACGGTCACGAACGCTTACGTCAAACCCTTGACCGGCCGCTACCTCTCTAAGCTTTCAGACAGGCTGGCATCGATCGGCTTTGAGGGAAAACTCTTCATTATGCTGTCCAGCGGGGGCATCACATCGGTTGAAACGGCGGCTGAGTTCCCAGTCCGGATCATCGAGTCAGGCCCCACGGCCGCTGTCATATCCGGTCAGTACTATGGGAAGCTGTTCAATATCCCCGATATGTTCTGTTTTGATATGGGTGGCACCACGGCCAAGTCGTGCCTGATCCAGAAGGGGGTGGCCGGGGTAGTCCCCACCTTTGAGGTGGGCCGGGTCCAGAGGTTCATGAAGGGGAGTGGCCTGACCATCCAGGTACCGGTCGTTGACCTCATGGAGATCGGGGCCGGGGGCGGAAGTATAGCAAAGGTGAGCAAGATGGGCACCCTGCAGGTCGGACCGGAAAGTTCAGGGGCTGACCCCGGTCCCATATGTTACGGTCGCGGGGGAACTGAACCGGGCATAACCGATGCAGATCTGTTGCTGGGCTATCTCGATGAAAACTACTTCTTAGGCGGGGAGATGAAATTAGACCGGGAGGCGGCCAGACGCGGTATCGAAGAAAAGATCGCCCAGCCCTTAGGGGTCTCATTTATCCAGGCCGTCTGGGGCATCCATGACCTCATCAACGAAACGATGGCCGGGGCTGCCAAGACCCATATCGCCGAAAAGGGCGGCAACCCCAAGATCGTGACTGTTGCGGCCTTTGGTGGGGCCGGTCCGGTTCATGCCTATGGGTTAGCCAAAAAATTGGGAGCGCCAAGGATCCTGGTTCCGCCCAATGCGGGCGTGGGTTCGGCGCTCGGTTTCTTTACCGCCCCCAGGGCCTTCGATATGGTTAGAAGTCATAAGGTCGCCCTGAAAGAGGCGGATTTCAGTGAAATCGAAAAGATCTATCAGGAGATGGAGGCCGAAGGGGCAAAGACGCTCCAGAAATCGGGCGAAGCGGAAGATATCAGATTCGAGCGTTCCGTGGATGCCCGCTTCGTAGGCCAGGGTTCCGAGACCACTGTGGCTATACCGGAAAAAAGCTTTACTGATGTAAACAGGGAAGATGTTAGAAACCGCTTTGACGAGACCTATAAAAGACTCTACGGCAGGACCTATCCTGATTCCCCTGTGGAGTTTATCAATTTTAGGATACGGGCCAGCCTGCCTGAACGGCTCTTGCAGTTGCCCAAGATCGATCCCGCTGATAAAGGGACCTCCCTCGATGATGCGGTCAAAGGCCAACGCCAGGCATATTCCGGGATTGTCAAGGACTTCATTCCATACACGGTTTATGACCGGTACAAACTCTTCCCGGGTGCGAAATTCCAGGGTCCGGCCATTATCGAAGAAAGGGAATCCACGGTTATTGTCGGGGAAGATGCCTCTGTCTCTGTGGATGAGTATGGATTTTTGTGGATTGAATTTTTTTGACAGGATTAACAGGATTACCATGATTTCTTTATACAGAGACCGTCAAATAGCTAAGTTATTAACCGCTTAACTACTCAACCATTCAACCACTTAACGAGGTCTGTCATAATTGATATCCAGTCCATCCTGTATATCCTG
>JAOZQV010000207.1 GCA_029932035.1 Deltaproteobacteria bacterium
CGTTTACTCAGCATGTTTGACCATCCCAATGGCAGAAGTTCTTCAAAATTCTCAGACCGGGGGCGCCGCTCTTTTCCAGATGAAACTGCATGGCAATAAGATTTCTGTTGCCGATTACCGATGGGAACCGGATACCATACTCGGTTGTGCCGATGACATGGATATCAGAGGCGGGCATTGGATAATAGGAATGCACGAAGTAGAATTCATCTTCGCACTTAATCCCGCTCAACACCGGATGTTTCTTTATTAGCCGCAGGCCGTTCCAACCCATATGGGGTATTTTAAGACATTCATTATCACCAGACATGAAAGGGACCGGAAATGCCTTCGCCTCTCCCGGGATTAACCCTAAGCAATGCACACGGTCTTCTTCGCTCCTCTCCAAAATAATCTGAACTCCAATACAAATTCCCAAAAACGGCTTTCCATTCTCAAAGACCTGCTTCAAAACCCCATCCAGACCGAGCTGTCTCAGGTCGGCCATCGCCTTTCCTGCAGCCCCTACCCCCGGGAAAATCACCCTTTCAGAGGCCAAAATCTCTTCCCTGTCAAAAGTTATCCGGCAGTCAAACCCCAGCTTCTTGAGGGCACGTTCCACACTCCTCAGGTTTCCTGCCTTATAGTCAATTATAGCAATCATCAATCCCATCCGCAGACCCGCCTGCCACTGCGAGGCACAAGCGGGCAGGTTACGCAACTTTACGCAGACTTTTCACCCTTAATTCTACCACTCCCGATCTCTTTAATCATGTATCTTGGATCATGCATCCAGTATCCGCTGACAAATCAGTAACACTAAAAAGCGAAAAGGCAAAATTGCACCTTTTCGCTATTTACTCAGCCTTCAACAATGTGCCACCCCACCACAAGCTACGGAAAATTAAACCCTGCAAATTTCGCATCGCCCCTCAATTGATAGTAATCCGTGTAATCTGCGAAATCTGCGGATTAAAACATATAAATCTGGTGGCTGTCGGGGTTTTTCCCAAAGCAGGTGATGTCATCCACCTTATCAAGCTCAGGCCCCCTGCACATGGCATAGAGTGTCCTCTCCACCCCGATCCCACCCCCATAGGTCTCAGGAAATGCAGGCCTGCCCTGAGCATCCTTTTTGGCAGTCATCATCAGAAAAGGGCCGTAGCCTCCCAACTCATCTATATTATTGATGTTCCCCTCAAAAATAACCGGTCTTGCAGGGATGATTCCGTTATCTACCAGCCTTTCAATAATCGCCTCATAAAGCCATTCACGCACAGCTCCCGACAGGATCTCAACTGCAGGCGTCTGCTTTCCGGTATCTCTGATAATACTCTTGGCGCAGATGTCATAGTTGTAAATCATATCCGAAGAGACCTCTGATAAGGAGACCTTCCCTTCCGGTCTCAAATAAGGGTAGACCAGATCATAGTTCTCCCTCAAGAGTCCTGTAATCCAGAAGAACTGTTCCTTAATCCCTTCGCCAATTTTTACCTCATATCCGCGGCCATGCTTCTTCTTGGCCTCATCACACCTGAAACGGGGAAACGGCTGCGTTGGCACCTCTATGATAACACCTAACGACTTCAATTCGTCCTCATTTTTCTCCACGATCCGGGTCATGGCATGGATAATCATCCGTTCAAATAGATCCATACTGTTCTCCATATCCTCAATAAGGATCTCTTTGACCCAGTCAGGTTTTTTTAGATAGGTCTCTAAATCAATCCCGCGGTTTCTGCGGACCTCCACGTCCATCTGACTGAAGTCAATCAGGTATCTCCCCCGCTGAACCCGATCCGGGCTTTCGATTTCTAACCTTATGTTGGGCGAATCCACAAATACCCCTTTGATCTTGGGATTCTGGCATGCCAAAAATTTGGAATAGATCATGCTGTGGGTCATCACATATCGTTGACCCTTGTATTGGATGTTAGGAGTATGTTCAACATCGTGCGCCAGCGGGTCCGTTACTGGGCTCATCTGTACCCGTTCTAAGTTGAAAAGCCCCTCATCAGCCAGGAATTGGTGCATGGCAGTAACAAAGGTGGTCCGCAGGGCCATGGCGGCGTACAGGGTATCCCCCGTCCATTTCCGATAATAGTACTTATCTAAGTATTCCTCAAAACTCGATCCGGCCTCTTTCAGCGCCGACTGAAAACCGAAGAGGCTCTGGCCGATGGCAGTCATTGTCTCGTCCTTCATGGTTTTAAAATCTCCCTTCCTTGCGCCTTACGCCTAAAGCCTGGGCAAATATCTATCAAGCTCGAATTGGCTTACGTGTGTTCTGTAAAGATCCCACTCGATCGTTTTGTTTTCAATGAATTTATTAAAGATATGATCGCCTAAGACTTTTCTCACCAACTCGCTTTTCTCCGCTTCTAAGATGGCCGCATAGAGGTTCCCGGGGAGGTCCTTGATCCCGTGCGCCTTTCGTTCGGCCGGGTTCATCTCAAAGATATCTTCTTCAATGGGCTCAGGCAGTTCATATTTCTTTTCAATCCCTTCGAGGCCGGCCCCGAGCATTACCGCAAAAGCCAGATAAGGATTACAGGCGGGGTCCGGGGATCGGAACTCCATCCGTGTGGCAGTCTCTTTCCCGGGCTTATACATGGGTACTCTGATCATAGCCGATCGGTTTCTCCTGGCCCAGGATACATACACGGGGGCCTCATAACCGGGCACCAGACGCTTGTATGAATTTACCCACTGATTGGTCACCGCCGCAATCTCAGGGGCATGACGCAATAATCCCGCAATATAATGTTTGGCTGTATCAGAGAGGCTGTATTCGTCCTCAGGATCATAAAATGCGTTCTTGTTACCTTTGAAGAGCGACTGGTGAACATGCATGCCGCTCCCGTTTTCCCCAAAAACAGGCTTAGGCATAAATGTCGCATACACCTCATGCTGCCGGGCTATCTCCTTTACCACCAAACGATAGGTCATGGTTTTATCGGCCATTTTCAGGCCTTCATCATAACGAAGATCGATTTCATGCTGGCTCGGTGCAACTTCGTGGTGGCTGTATTCCACCTGAATACCCATCTCCTGCATGGCAAAGATGGTCTCCCTCCTCAGGGTGCCCGCCATATCTAAAGGTCTGGAGTCAAAATACCCACCCGCATCCAAATATTCCGTGGCGGTATTGTCTTTGAAATAAAAATACTCAAGTTCAGGCCCCACGTAAAACGTATAACCATCTTCAGCAACCTTTTTCAAGAGCCGTTTAAGCACATAACGGGGATCCCCCTCATAGGACGTTCCATCAGGATTAAGGATATCGCAGAACATTCTGGCAACCGGCCGATTTCCACTTCTCCAGGGAACCAACTGGAATGTAGCAGGATCTGGTTTGGCAATCATATCGCTCTCATGAATCCTGGCAAATCCCTCAATGGAAGACCCATCAAACCCCATCCCTTCTGTCAGGCCCTCTTCCAATTCCGAAGGGGTAATTGCAAAGCTCTTCAAAACGCCCAATACATCAGTGAACCAATATTGGACAAAACTGATATCTTTATCCTTTACAATCTTTCGAACATCTTCTGTGGTCCGGCACTCCATTCTATATCCTCCTCATTTGGTCAAAAAGTTTCATTCTCCGTTGATGCGTGTCAAATTGTTGTCATTGCAATCCCAATGCCAACCACAAAGAAATCATTAAAAATAGCATAGTTTCAACATGTTATCTCAGCTCGCCATGGAAAGAGTCAAGGCCCGAACATACATTTATGTAGGTTGCCTGGGGAAAGTAGCACAGAAATGTATGTTTACACGCAGCTCTATTCAACCGTCACACTCTTGGCCAGGTTCCTTGGTTTATCTATATCCCGGTTCAGGAAATTGGCACAGTAGTAGGCCAGAAGTTGACAGGCGACCACTGCGAGAACTGGATTCAGAAAATCGAGGACCGGGGGGATTTCTATCAGGTCATCAACTATATCTCTTACCTTGTCGTCACCTTCAGTGGCTATCGCTATCACGGGCCCCTTGCGGCTCTTGATCTCGTGAATATTACTGACCATCTTTTCATACATTTCATCCCGAGGTATTATAGCCACAGTGGGCATCTCGGGATTTATCAGCGCAATAGGCCCATGCTTCATCTCACCCGCCGCATACCCCTCTGCATGGATGTAGGAGACTTCCTTGAGTTTCAGGGCGCCTTCTAAGGCAATAGGGTAGTTATATTTTCTCCCCAAAAAGAGCCAGTTTCTGCATTTATAATATTTCTCTGAAATGGCCTCAATGTGGTTGCCCTGTGCCAAAACCTTCTCTATAAGATCGGGCAGGGCCTCAAGGGCCCGGATAGCCTGAACCCCTTCTGTAAGAGATAGATTCTGATGCCTGCCTAACAGGAGCGCCAAGAGAATAAGCGTCGTCAATTGAGAGGTAAAATTCTTTGTTGAAGCCACACCTATCTCAGGCCCTGCATGGTTATAAATGCCTGCATCCGTCTCCCTGGAGATTGAACTCCCCACTACGTTAATAATCCCTATGAGACTGGCGCCCTTTCTCTTGGCCTCCCTGATGGCTGCGAGGGTATCAGCGGTCTCTCCTGACTGGCTGATGGCAACGATAAAGGTATTGGGAGGAAAATTGAGCTTCCGGTACCGAAACTCCGAGGCGAGCCCCACCTCTATGTCGATCTCTGTCAATTTCTCAAAGATATATTTTCCAACACAGGCTGCATAATAAGATGTTCCGCAGGCCACAAGGACCATGTGTCTGCATTCCTTGAGCTTGTCCCAAACAGGCATGATTCCGCCGAGTTTCGGGACACCCTCACCGGGCTCCAGTCTCCCCCTGATAGCGTTCCTGATGGTCACCGGCTGTTCATAGATCTCCTTGAGCATAAAATGAGGAAAACCGTTTAACTCCGCATCTTCGGCCCGCCATTCTACTGTCTCGGTACTTCGTTTTATTGGTTTGGCCTGTGCCGTGGATATGGAAAAATCACCCGCAGTCACTGTCGCGACTTCATTTTCTTCGAGATGAACCACCTTATTGGTATACCTCACCATTGCCGCAACATCCGACGCAACGAAATGCCCGTCATCACTCACTCCAATAATCAAAGGGCTTCCCCTTCTCGCAACGACAATCTCACCGGGAGTTTGTCTGTGAATGACACCAAGACCGAAAGTCCCTTCTACCTGGGACATGGTCTTTCTGACGGCATCGCTGAGACTGCCGTCGAAATTTAACGCTATCAGGTGGGCGAGGACTTCCGTGTCTGTCTCGGACCTGAATTTGGTCCCCTCCTTTTCGAGCTTTCTCTTCAGATAATGGTAGTTCTCGATAATACCATTATGGATGACGAATACGTTCTCATCCTGGTCTCTCTGGGGATGAGCATTTTCCTCTGAAGGCTCGCCATGGGTTGCCCACCGTGTGTGGGCAATGCCGACAGTACCTTTCATCTCCAGGTCGTTCACTTTGCTCTCTAATTCAACTATCTTCCCCACTGCCCGGTTCCATTTGATTTCTTCTCCATCCTGTACAGCCAAACCTGCCGAATCATAGCCCCGGTATTCAAGCCGCTTTAATCCTTCAAGAAGTATGGACTTTACATCCTTATTTCCCACATAACAAACGATACCACACATGTTAGATTCTCCCTGATACTTATGTAAGCGATTAAGATTTCATCATCATTTAGGATACGGGTATATAATACAAATCAGTCTTTTGCGCAATAAAATCGATTTATTCTGAACCCTAGCCTGACCATTCTCTGACCGCTGCACTGTTGCCTGCCTATACAGTCGATTGTACAATCGACTGGCAACTCGTCATAAGGGCCTGGCAAAAAATAACTTGGTAGAATTCGCGCCCGGATTTAGGTCGGATTCATTCGATCCGAAAGCTCAAAGCCACAGGAATAGTGAACTATTTTGAGGACTTCGGAGTCTCGCAAGCTCGCTTACCTGGGGTTGAGGAGCAGACGAAGACGGCCTGAAGATGGGATGAGAAAATGCCAAGTTATTTTTTGTAAGGCCCTAAGTGCAGCTTGCCAAATTTTTTTTCATCTCTCCTGCTATCAAGATCCAATGAAGTGCCTGCTCCACTCAACCCAACAAACTTTAACCTTAAACCTTCATAGTCGGAAACCATATTTTCAAGCTCTGACATTTTTAGACCTTGCCTATATCGTCTGATCAATTTTTTCCCAAATATTGTCTTTAATTTATCCCTTGAACTCTTCCTGTATAGTTTTCTAAGATTATATGCTTCATCGATCCTTTCTACCGGAATATTCTCTAAATTCGCAAAAGCCATGCTTGTTATCCTGAACCCAACTCTTCCGTCCTCTCGGATCTCTTCTTCGTCGATGTAATCATTAGGAAATATATTATCCGGCACCATTTTATAAACCGGTCGGGGGAATAACCTGTAATATCTCTTTAACAAGGACTCTTTCACAATTGGATATATCCAATCATATTCATTAGATAACTCTCGACATATGCCTATGAATTCGGACACGTCCTCTTCTCTTGTCGTAGGTGAATCCGAAGTAACAAAAAGGACATATTTTTCTCCGGCATGGTTATAACCAGTCTTTACATTATGCCCGAAACTCTCCTTTTGCTGGATAAGCTCAATATTACTGTCCCCTGATAATAAACCAGGATCAATTTTTTCCCTCATCTCCTTTTCAGGACCAACAACTATGATTCTGTCTATCTCTTTTGTATTTCTTAGTGTGTTTAATATATATTCTACCATTGGCTTTGGCTTGCCACCTACACCTCTCACGTCCTTTATCATTTTTAGCGATTTAT
>JAOZQV010000208.1 GCA_029932035.1 Deltaproteobacteria bacterium
GATAACCCGTGGCCAAACGATAATCCTCCACCACGGCCCTCCAGCCCTCACGGGCCGCCACAATGGAAGGATTTTTGTGATAGCCGTATGAGATGAGATCACCGACGGTGACCTGGCCTGCTAATCCGTCCTCTGGTTCATTGGCCAGATAAGCGCAGACCTCGAAAGATCCATTGAAGGGTGTATCACCTCCCAAAGCAAGGGCCACAGCAATGATATACAAGAAAACTGCCTTCATGGACGTTCCTCCATGTTCACATGGACGCTGAACTTTTTACCATATTGATCTATTCTCAGCCTATTTTTCACGTTCACGCAAATATTAAGCCATTCTATTCGTGACATTGGCCCCCAGTCTCTCTGGCAATAACCTGGTAACGCCCACCATTGGGAGTTAATAATTAAGTCGTCATGACAAATGGGCTCCACTTTAATACCCCGCGGTCAGCAAACAAATGATCAAATCTAAAAGAGTGCCTTACCTGTATCTCTTAGGTTCTATCCTGTATTTTTTTACTTTATATCCGAAGACACGTTCCGTAGTCTTGAGGGCCATTGCCGCTTTTCTCATATTTCCGCGGCTGCTCTTGAGTGCGTCAACGAGCAGCTCTCTTTCAAACCTTTCCACGGCTTCGTCCAAAGTCTGTGTCTGCTGGGTCCCGGTCTCATGGGCTGTTTGCAGAGTGGGAGGAAGGTGGTAACCGTGAATGACCTGATCGTCACAAAGCAGGATGGCCCTCTCCATGCAGTTCTCAAGCTCTCTGACATTTCCGGGCCAGTGGTATTGCGTCAGGGCCTCAATGGCAGGTGTCGAAATCCTCTTAATACCTTTGTTATACTCCTCTGCGTACTTCTCAAGGAAATAGTCGGCAAGCAAAAGAACATCGGCCTCCCTCTCCCTCAGTGGAGGTAAATAGATGGGATAAACATTCAGGCGATAGAACAGATCCTCGCGGAAATTTCCCTCTTCAACTGATTTGGCAAGGTCCTTATTTGTGGCTGCTATAAGACGGATATTGACCTTTATTACTTGAGTGCCTCCCAACCTTTCAAGCTCTCTTTCCTGAAGGACCCGCAAGAGCTTTCCCTGGCTCTCTAAGGCAAGCGACCCGATTTCATCCAAAAAGATAGTCCCGCCGTGGGCCATCTCAAACTTGCCCGCCTTTTCACGGTTGGCTCCGGTGAAGGCCCCTTTTTCATATCCGAACAGCTCCGCCTCGATCAGATTCTCAGGCAATGCGGCGCAGTTTACCTTGACCAATGGTTTGGTGGATCGCAGACTGTTATAATGGATGGCGTTTGCCACCAACTCCTTCCCTGTGCCGCTCTCTCCCAAAAGAAGGACGTTGGCATTGCTTTTGGCTACCTGTGTTATCAGGTAGAACACCTCCTGCATCTTACGGCTGTTGCCGATGATATTGGTAAAACTATATTTCTTGTTAAGCTCCTTCCTGAGACGCAGATTTTCCTCTTCGAGTCGATCTCTCTCCCTGTTGATTTTTTCTAACATGGCCACTTTTTGAGCGATCAAGGTGCTGATGACGGTCAGAAGTCTCACGTCTTCATCTAAAGGAGATGATCCTTCAAAAACCCGGTCCACGCTAAGGGCGCCTACAACCTCCCTGCCCTCTTTTATGGGCACGCAAATAAATGATATTGTCGACTTGTCGATCCGACTCCTGGCCCCCATCCTGTCAAGAAATAGGGGTTCGTCATCTATCTTAGGCACAGCCATGGGTCGACCCGTCTTTATGACACGCCCTGTGATGCCCTCTCCCAATTTATATCGGCCCTTAGTCCTTTCCGAAAGCGAGATCCCATGGGCCACTTCAATATGAATTTCGGAGGTATCTCGATTTAAAAGCGCAATAGAACCACGATTCATTCCGAGATGCTCCGACATCAGATCAAGGACCTTGTACAGGGCTTTCCGCAGGTCTAAGCTGGTATAAATGGCCTTGGTAATCTCATAAAGGCAGGCAATTTCATCGGGTTTGTGCTTTATTTGCTCTAAAGACACGGTAATAGACCTTTAATGGTGCTGTTCACCCTAAAATCCCTTGATACAACGCTTTTATCTTCTCCCTCGGCATTATCCTTTTCCAGTCAGGGCCCAGGGCGTTTTCCCAGAGGGGCTCGAGTATGGATGCAACGTCTACCATCTTCTCGATTTCGTGCTCTTCAACTGCAGGTAGAGAGTTGCGTGGGAGCTCAATGCCGTGTTTGTCCATCATTTGGCGAAATTCCTCAACCCCTTGGGGATAGTATTCTTTAAGGTGATCAAAGGTTAGACAATTTCCAATTCCGTGGTGAGTTCCCAACACAAAGGAAAGCCCATATGAAAGCGCATGGCACACGCCAACCTGCGAACATGCTATGCTCAGACCCCCAAAGTATGATGCCATCATCAGTTTATCGTCACTCTCCGGATCCCGGTCCAAAAACACCTCCCTGCAGAGGCTGATGGCCTTTTCCCCATATGATTCGCTGAAGGCATTTAGATAGGTCCCTGTCAGGGACTCCACACAATGGATGTAGCAGTCCATTCCTGTATAGATCCGCTGGTCCGCAGGTGCGTCTGCAATAAGCTCCGGGTCAAGGACTATCTGGTCAAATACGGTGTAATCGGAATTTATGCCCAATTTTTTATCAGGGCCACAGAGAACTGTGGTGCGGGAAACCTCAGCGCCTGTACCTGAGAGAGTGGGTATGCCTACGTGGTAGATCGCAGGATTCCCGATCAGGTCCCATCCCTGGTAATCGGCGGAAGAGCCGGGGTTGGTCAGCATGAGGGATAATGCCTTGGCAAGGTCCATGGTGCTCCCGCCGCCTATCCCTATAACGCCAGAGGGCAAGCCGTCTGAGAAATCCCTTACCAATTCCGTCAACTGGTCAACGTATTCTGTGGTTGGTTCCTCTTCCACATCCACCCACAGTTGCAGGTCTTCGGGTTTTAACAATATTCTGTCCTTGAAGCGATTCTCTGAAAAAACATCGTCCACCAAAAAGACCATAAATGATCCGGGGTGGGACCGCTTTTCAGAGAGGATGCTGTCAAGCTGGTTAAAACAGCCCCTGCCGAAAATAACATAAGGGACCGTTTTGAAGTTTCGAAACATGTTGGCCTCTGTGATTGTAGGCGCAAGGCGAAGGGCACAAGGCTTATTGAACTAAATGGGCACCCATATCGAGCACCGTGTATCCTACATTCTGTATTCTACATCCTGTATCTTGTATCCTGCGTCTTGCATCCTGTATCTGGTACTGTGAATTGTGAATTATGGAATTGAGGAATTAGGCCTCTCAAATTACCGGGTCAATACACTGGCAATTTTCTCAATCCGCTGAGATATCTCTTCCTCTGTCCAGGAGAGCTTAATAAGCATCGATATGGTCCTGCTCATTATTGCGTCAGACTTAGGGAGTTCTAATTTGTTATAATCCGGGCAGGATTCGAGGAGTTTCACCGGAAGTTTTGCTGCGGACTTGAGCGTTTTGATGTGATCCCACTGCCGTATGTAGTGCCAGTTGTTATCATACCAGTAGAAACAACCGTCTACACCCGTTTGAGCGAATTCGTCTGCCACCTCCCTGGCCCTTGATTCATCGGGCAGAAAAAAGGAGAGGAATGTAGCGGAGTCTCCCTCCTGGTCAGGGATTTCTCGGAAACTGATTTCCGAAAACTCGGATAAAGCAGCCTTTATGGCCTTTTTGTGTGAGCGCTGTTTTTCAAGGATCAAATCCAGCTTCCTCAATTGAGCCAGACCCACTGCGGCATTCAGCTCGCTGATGCGAAAGTTAGTGCCGAGGATGGGGTGCCCTTCGAGACCCCTGTCATCACCTATGTGATCGTGACCGTGATCGGTGTAAGCATCAGCGGTCATATATAGCTCTCTGCCATCTGTTATAATTGCGCCCCCTTCTCCACAGGTAATTGTCTTGACCGGATCGAATGAAAAACAGCCCATATGACCGAATGTGCCTAAGGCCTTGCCGTTGAAGGTCGCGCCGACCGCCTGACAGGCATCCTCTATGAGGATGAGACCCTTTTCATCACAGAGTTGTTTGATCGCCTCTATCCTTGCCATGGAGCCACACATGTGGACAGGAAGTACCGCCCTGGTTCGCGATGTAACAGCCGGTTCTATCCCTTCAGGGTCGAGGCACAGGGTTTCATCGATTTCGGCGAATACTGGCACGGCTCCGGCATTCAGTACTGCCTCTATGGTCGCCACAAAGGTAAAGGGGGGAATAACAACCTCATCTCCTGCGCCAATACCGCAGGAGGCAAGAGCAATTGAAAGCGCCGCAGTGCCGCTGGAACATAAGTGGCAATACCCTGCGCCCAAACGTTCTGCAAACTCCTTCTCAAATGTTTTGGCCTTCCAGTGCCCCTGGCGTGCCTGGTCAAAACCATAGCGGAACAGGACACCCGTTTCGAGCACATCCTCTACTTCTTTTCTCTCTTCCTTGCTAAATATTTCAAAACCGGGCATGGGGTCCCTCCCAAGTCGAATTACCTGTAACGGTTGAACCTGTCAAACTCTTTCTTGAGCCAATCCGGCCAGAATTCCTCATCTATGGGATAGCTTGCATCCAATGCCTGAAATGAACCAGGCCCCGCAACCGCTTTAATCCTCTCTTTCAGGTTGTACTTGACCTCATCTACACCAACAAGCTTTGCCACAGCCCTATTGATCTCATCGAGAGACTTATCATAAGGATTATCGTCTTTAAAGGCTCTCTGTGCAGCCAGTTCATATAAACACTCAATGCCACGGTGCCACTCCTTGAATGAGGGAAAAAACATCGGGCCGTAGGATATCCAGAACTCGATGAACGTTGCGCCTGCGTTATATACCACCCACACCGACCCCCCCTCGCTCACACTTCCCCTGACAATACTATCATCTCCCATGGCTATGTTCCGGTCTTTTAAGAGAGAGTCGATGCCACCAAATTTCAGACCAACCGCCTGAGATCTCGCTTGTCGTCCACCCTCCTGAAATGTCCTAACAGCCTGCGGAAGCTTTATGAGGGCAGGAAGTAGTTCTTTTTTCAGGCCTTCTGCAATCCCAACGGTAACCCCCCAGCCTGATTCCGGATTGGGAATGACAATATCGGCCCTCGAGGCCTTATAATGGTCAGTTAGTTCCAGACCCAATTCTCTCCTGATCTGAAATATCTCCTTCCCCCTGAACAGAGAGGCAACATTGCCAAAATAAACACCCTGGAATATGTCAGGCATAAGAGGTTCTTCTCTCAACCGCCTCGTCTCAATTCCGTTGGAGGAGCATATGGTCATCTCCGCCCCGTCATATTCATTTGTGGTCAGACCATTTAATCGTCTGTGGGAGCATGATTCTGAGCTTGCGATAAAGGTGCCGTCAATTGTTGCATAGCAGAAGGGCTCAAAGGCCTTGGCATCATTTAGAGTAATCAAATAGATCTCTTTACCATCATGAACCAGGGCGGTTAAGGCAAAGGTTGCCCTGCCACTCAGTTTGTCAAGCAGCTTTTCCCCGGCTTCAAAACTGATCCCTTCCTGTGTAATATATTTATGCAGCAAGGCGCCGATGATTTCCGTCTTATTATCGGTTTGAAGGTCGTAATCCGGCTCAAGCTCAGACCTTAAATCGTCCTCCTTGATGAGATAACCGTCCATGGTTACAACAACTCTAATCTCAGAACCTGTCCTGGGACGGATTTCTATGGGCTCGGCATTTATACTTTCAGCGATTTTTCTTTTCGTATAACCGATATTTCCGATCGCAGCCACAGGTTCCAGGTCCTGGAAGGTATTGATTATATTATGGTCTATTACCTCGGCGATCCTCCCCAAGCCCTTATGAATATAGATCCCCTTTGCGGTGGCAATGCCCAATCCAGTGCTGGCCTTCCCCCGGTGTTGACAGGCCCCAGTTGCCAAAAATGCCTTGGTTAACAGCTCATTATCATCTAAGCCATAAAGGCCAACAATTCCGTCCATCTCTATTATCTCCCTTTAATCTGCTAAAATCTATCGTACATTTGTTTTGGTTATCCCGTTCAATTCTAGCCATCCCAGTTAAATAGTGCCTGCACGAAACAACTTCCCTATTTCATAATCATAATCTTACTCAAAACGATTACGATTATGATTACGATTAAGAGTATGAATCCAAAAACAAATAGGGTCTTCGCATTTAACGGGGTAAACTTTAGTCACTTTAGCCACTTTAGCTCACTTTAGTCACTTTCCTACTTAAGATCCTCATGGTAACTCTGGAGCGATTTGACAGCGCCGTGGCCTTTCCGGTTTCTGTCAATCCCCCTTGCAGCGGCTAAGGCGGCCGCAACTGTTGTGATATATGGCACCTTATATTTGATGGCCGACTTTCGGATGTAAGAATCGTCATGCTTGCTCAACTTGCCGCTGGGGGTATTAATGACCAATTGGATTTCGTGGTTTTTTATCCCATCCACGATATTTGGTCTACCCTCGTGCATCTTAGAAATCAAATCCGACTCAATGCCGTGCCCGGCCAAAAACTTATGAGTGCCATTGGTCGCCTTGATCCTGAACCCAAGTTTGTCAAACTCCCTTGCTACCTGGAGGACGGCGCTCCTGTCATTTTCCGACACAGTAATCAAGACAGTTCCATCTGCCGGAAGGGTCTGCTGTGCACCTTCCTGGGCCTTGTAAAATGCGAGCCCGAAGGAGTCGGCCAGGCCTAAGACCTCACCTGTCGACCGCATTTCAGGGCCTAAGATCGGGTCCACCTCCG